>CAYVBI010000354.1:0-1726 GCA_964448985.1 uncultured Dehalococcoidales bacterium | reverse complement strand
GCTTAGTACTAGCTTTGCAAGATTGTGAAGTTAAACCAGGGGATGAAGTAATAGTCCCAGATTTTACTATGGTTGCTACATCAAATTCTGCGGAGCTTATTGGTGCGAAAGCGGTATTTGTCGATATTGATAAACGAAATTTTTGTATAGATTTTGATAAAACGAGGGAAGCTATTACAAGAAAAACAAAAGCGATCATATTGGTAACCATTAGTGGGCGTTATCCATAAAATATTGATAAATTTGTTTCATTAGAAAAAACTTAATTGGAGAATAAATAGAAAAAAACAAATGGGGAGGTTATATACAGAATTATCAAAGGATACTCCGGGGATTGAATTAATCCCCACAAATTTTAAAAATACTGCTCCCTGGTTTTTTGATATTCTTGTAGGATGAACAAATACAATATATTTGTAGTGAAATAAAAAAATATTGTAAAAAAATTATTAGTAAACTTAATATAGCGGGAATTCACCATCTGTAAAAGTGGGGATGAAAGGTGCGCCTGGCATGAGTGATAACTTGGCAGTGAAGTGAGCTATGGGGTGGCATAGCAGTTGGCAACCATTAACTAAACAGCAAGGGTGTCCATCGTGAGATGGAATCTAAAAGGTTAATTTGGGCAAAACCTCAGCTCTTAAGGAACACGAAATACATATAAAGCCCTATAATCTGGCTGAGTTTACTTCTTAAAACAAAATCAAATATTAAATCATATAAAGGAAATTAAAAATAAAAATGGGTAATAATATTAAAAATATTAGAAAAACTATTGGTGTAAAGTTTCCTAAATTGGCAATGCTTTATAGATATATACGGGATAATCTGAAGCTCTGGAAGGAGCCTAAGGAAACCAAAATGGGCTTCAAATTTACTGGTAATAAATCAATGCAAGAAGGAAGATTCGAACCCGAAGAAACTAAAGTAGTTATAAAATTATTGCAACAAGTAAACATATTTATAAATGTTGGCGCGAATATTGGATATTATTGTTGTCATGCTCTAAAATACGGAAAATATACTGTTGCTTTTGAACCAATCGAACTTAACTTGCGATGCTTATATAAAAATATAAAAGCCAATCATTGGGAAAGGATGATCGAAATATTTCCAATAGCTCTGAGTGATAAAATAGGCATTATCAATATTTTTAGCAGTGGAACGGGAGCCTCTCTCATTAAAGGATGGGCTAGTGCACCACAAAAATATTTTAGACTAGGTCCGTCTTCAACAATGGACAATGTCCTAGGTTGTAGATTCCAAGATCAGTGGTGTCTCATTCTAGTAGATATTGAAGGATCTGAGAAGTATATGCTTGAGGGAGCTGTAAGAATGTTAAGTCGTAGGCTAAAACCAATCTGGATAGTTGAAATATGCATTTTAACGAATCAACCGAAAGGGATTGTTATTAATCCGAATTTGTTATCTACATTTGAGATTTTCTGGAACAATAATTATGAGGCATGGACTGTGGATAAATTTCCTTGCTTTGTAAGTTTTGAAGAAATAAAAGCGATAATCAGGAGCGGTATAAATACTCTTCACACAGAAAATTTTATATTCATTGAAAAAGGAAGAAAAGAAGAACTGTTAAATGATCAATAAAATACTGCAACTGAAAATTAATCTATCGTGTTCCATAACAACAGACGGAATTAATCATTATATAAATAGGGGAATAATTATACTGTCCCAATAATTCGTTTAAGCAGATTTCGCAATC
>CAYVBI010000353.1:0-1732 GCA_964448985.1 uncultured Dehalococcoidales bacterium | reverse complement strand
AGCGCAGGCAGGTCTTTTATGCGTGTAAATCCCTCACCAAGGTTACAGAAGTCCAAAGGGTGGGCAGAGAGGTCGAGGGAGAGTATCTCGCGCTCGGCCAGCAGGCTCTCTTTCACGGACTCGGGCGGGCGGACCTGAAGGTCCGCTCTTACCGGTGCAAAAATGTCATTGCGGGGAACGCAGTGACGAATCAATCCGCCCGCCGTGGACAGATTGCCACGCCCTTCGGGCTCGCAATGACGATGTAAAGATGATTGCCGCGACTCTGGCTCGCAGGCCATGGCAATCCTATCGGAATGGGTCCCTGCCCCGGCCTTCCTGCGCTTGAGTAGCAGCAGGCCGGGTATCTCCGCCAGCATCTCCCCGCGGCTGCCGAATGCGTCGAACGCTCCCACCTTCACCAGGTTTTCTACTACGGGCTGACCGGCGTCGACGCGCAGGACGAAGTCGCGCAGCGAGCTGAAGCCGGACTCGCCCCTCTGCTGTATGATCGAAGCGACGGCCTCGCGGCTGATGCCCTTGACCTGGCTGAGACTGACGCGGATTGCATCTCCTACCACCGTATAGAGGCCGGTGGATTTATTCACGTCCGGCGGCAGGACGGCAGCGCCGCTGCGGCGGGCCTCGGCGGCCAGCACGCGCGGGGGATAATACCCCATGGGCTGATTGGAGAGCAGGGCGGCGAAGAACTCGGCCGGGTAATGGCATTTTAACCAGAGTGTCTGGTAGGAGAGGACGGCGTAGGCCGCGGCGTGAGCTTTGCAGAAACCGTAGGCGGCGAAGGCGGCCAGTTGCCCGAAGACCTCCTCGGCCACCCCGCGCTTGACACCCTTGCGCATGGCACTGTTGATAAAAGAAAGGCGCATTTTGTCCATCTCCTCATGTGTGCGGTCGTGCGTCATGGCGCGGCGGAAGCCGTCGGCCTCGGCGTAGCTCAGGCCGGCCAGGTCGTGCGCCACGCGCAGCACCTGTTCCTGGTAGAGGATAACGCCCAGTGTCTCCTTCAGTGCACCCTCCATGCTCGGATGTAAGTAGTCTACAGGCTCCCGTCCGTGGCGGCGCGCCAGGTAAACCTTGTCCATGCTGGATTTGAGCGGACCCGGCCTTACCAGCGACAGCGAGATGATGATGTCATCGAAATTTTTTGGAAGCAGGCGTCCCGCCATCTCGCGCTGCGCCGGTGACTCAAGCTGGAAGACGCCGATGGTCTTGCCATCGCGCAACATGGCGAAGGGGGCAGGGTCGTCGCGCGCAATGCTGTCGATGTCGATATCTATGCCACGGTTTTCTTTGATGCTATGCACGGCCTGCTCAATGACCGTGATGGTGGGCAGGGAGAGCAGGTCCATCTTGACCAGTCCCAGCCGCTCGATATCGTCCTTGTCGTACTGGCTGATGATGTCGCCGCCGCTGGAGGGTTCGAGCGGCACGAGGTCCGACAGCCGGCCGTCGCCGATGAGCAATCCTCCAAGATGCACCGAGAGGTGCCTGGGGAAATGGCCGATGGCGGCGCACAGACTGAAAAACTCCTGCAGCTCAGGCCTTTTGTACACGGGGCTGTCCTTGAGTTCGGGCAATGTCTGCGCCTTCTCCATCAGCTTTGAAGCGGAGAGCCAGTGTATGCCCTTGCAGGCCTCTTCGATAACGGACTGCGGTACCTGTAGCGCCTTGCCGGCATCGCGGATGGCGCCGCGCGCCATGTAGGTGCTGATAGCCGCCACACAGGAGACGT
>CAYVBI010000352.1:0-1741 GCA_964448985.1 uncultured Dehalococcoidales bacterium | reverse complement strand
GCATGGCCGGGCTGGCGCATAGCTGCGGGCATGCCCTGGGAGGCATCTTCCATACACCACATGGTGTGGCCATGGGTCTATACCTTCCCTATACCATGGAATTCGTAGCAAACGGTTCGGAGGAAACCCTCCAGAGGTACGCCGAGATCGCCCGTTTTTGCGGAATTGCACAGGGCAGCGATAAAGAATGCAGCAAGGCCCTCATTGCAGCCGTACGTAAACTGATGAAAGATATCGGGCAAAGCGCTACCGTGAAAGACCTTAAGATCGATAAAGACAAATACATGAAGGCCATGCCCGACCTGATCGACAGGGCGGTGAATGAAGCTATGAGCATCGCTGTAACCAGGGTGCCCGAAAGCGAGGACCTGCAGAAAATGTTCATCTGCGCTTACGACGGCAAACCGGTAGACTTTTAATTAAGCTCGCAGGGACGGGCTTTAGACCCGTCCGCATAATAACATATAAGGAGGGCCCAATATGAATGGATATATGGGCAAGATACTGGTTGTCGACCTGGCAAAAAAGGAATTAAAGGACGAGCCGCTGAATGAGCAGTATGCGCGCGATTTCATCGGCGCCGGCGGTATCGCCTGCCGCTACCTGGCAGACCTGACCGATGAGAAGACCGATCCGCTGGGAGCGGATAACCCGCTGATCTTCATGGCCGGCCTGCTCACCGGCACCGGCGGGCCCAGCTTCAGCCGCTGGGTAGTCGCCGCGCGCTCACCCTATACTACTTTCTACGGTGATTCCAACGGCGCGGCCCACTTCGGCTCGGAACTGCGCTTCTCGGGCTATGACGGCATCATCGTCAAGGGAAAATCCGACAAGCCGGTTTACCTCTACATCAAGGACGGTAAAGCGGAGCTTAAAGACGCAGCAAAACTGTGGGGCAAGAATACCTACGAAACCATCGAGGATATCCGCAAGGAGTACGACGACCAGCGCACCCGCGTGGCTTGCATCGGCCAGGCCGGTGAAAACGTTGGCTTGATGGCAAATATCATGACCGAGGACGGCCACTGTGCGGGGCGTGCCGGCATGGGCTGCGTGATGGGCTCCAAGAAGCTCAAGGCCATCGCGGTCAGGGGCAAGGCCAAGATACCCATGGCTGACCCGGAGAAATTCCGCGAGACCGCCCGCGCCGCTATGGAAGATGTCAAGACCGGGTTCGTGACCCAGGTCATGCACGATACCGGCACCGCCGGATGGGTAGATTCCGGCATCTCCTACGGAGATACGCCGTCCAAGTATTATACGATCGCTACCATGCCTGAGGCATCCGATATCAGCGGCGTGACCCAGTCTGAGAAATACCAGGTGGGCAATACGGCCTGCTTCGGCTGCCCTATCGGCTGCCGCAAAGTGCTGCACATCAAGGAAGGCCGCTTCAAGACCGAAAAACCCACCGAGGGACCGGAGTACGAAACACTGATCGCCTGGGGACCCCTGCTGATGATAGCCGATATGGGCGCCGTCAACCATTTCAACGAACTGGTCAACGGCTACGGCTTCGACAGCATTAGCGGCGGCGCCAGCGCCGCCTTCGCATTCTACCTCTATGAAAAAGGTGTCATAACCAGCAAGGACACCGGCGGACTGGAGCTCAAGTGGGGCGATATAGACGTTACCCTTAAAGTCATCGACCTTATGGCCAAAAACGAGGGCTTCGGCAAGATACTGCAGGAGGGCACCAAGCGCATGGCCGTTCGTTACAACCGCCCCGGCGAGGCCATGC
>CAYVBI010000351.1:0-1748 GCA_964448985.1 uncultured Dehalococcoidales bacterium | reverse complement strand
AACTTCATCATCGACCTGGGCGCCGAGATCAAGAACGCCGGCAGGAATATTCCGTTGTCCTTCGCCATCAGCATGCCTATCATAATCATTATCTACACACTGATGGGACTTGTGACGATCGGCGCCGTGCCGTCCAGCGTCTGCGCCAACCAGCCGCTTTCCGTTGCCGCCGGCTACTTCATGCCGCCCGGGCTGGCCCTTTTCTTCACGGTGGGCGGGGGTCTGCTGGCCCTGGCCACCACAATCAACGCCACCTTCATGTTCGCCTCGCGTTATATACTGGTCTTCGCCGAGGACGGAGTCTTCCCACAGGCGCTGGCGGGCGTCAATAAAAAGTTCGGCACGCCCCACTGGGGACTGCTCGTTATGTTCATGCTCTCCATCGCCACCCTGCCGCTGGGCGCATCGTCCTTCGAGGTACTGGCCTACACTGCTTCTATCGGCTCCATCGTGCTGCTCTTCCCCATCCTGATATCGGCCATACGCTTCCCCCGCAAAATGCCCGAGGCCTACGCCAGAGCTCCCTTTAAACTCAAGGGTGTATGGCTATGGATAGTACCTATACTGGCGCTGCTATTCGGCGCATTCTTCATCGCCGCATTGATCTTAGAGAGTCTGACCGCCTTTCTCATTTTAGTAGTCTGGATGATCATCGGAGTCATTTATTACGTGATCCGCGACCGCTACCTGAAGAAAAAGCGCGGCGAAGGATTGAGTGCTATAGCGGGCAAGGCAATGTAGGGACGGATTTTATAAACCCTATTTCTCCGGAATAATCCCGCGCCTGATGGCAAAGTGGATAAGCTCGGTGCGATTGCGCAGACCCAGCTTCTGCATAACTCTTGCCCTATGTACCTCAACCGTACGCGGACTGATGAAAAGCCGCTCGGCGATATCCGAACTGGTGAACCCCTGCGCCGCCAGGTGCAGTACCTCGCGCTCACGTGAGGTGAGCATATCGTAGGGCTCGAGCCGGCTGTCCTCAGACCTCTGCAGGTAAGCTTCTATAGCCCGGTCGGAGAGGGGAGGAGCCAGATACCTCCTTCCCAGCGACGCCTCTCGTACAGCGCGCACCAGCTCCTCGGGCGATGAGTCTTTCAGTACATATGAACAGGCGCCGGCCTGCAGCGCCTCCACCACGTAACAATCGTTGCCGTACATGGATAGCACTACAGCGGCTGTGAGGGGCGATCTCTTCCTCACCTGACGAATGACTGCCAGCCCGCTCATATCCGCCAGCATCAGATCGACTATCATGACATCGGGCTTGATCTGCCCGACCATCAGTGCAGCCTCAGAGCCGCTGCCCGCCTCACCACTTACACGTATATCCGCCTCGGCCTCGAGCAGAGCCTTGATGCCCTTCCGCACTACGTGATGATCGTCAGCCAAAAATACACTGATCATTATTTAATCCGTAACCACCTTCCTCGACCTGACGGGAAGTGGAAGCTCCGCCGTGACCACCGTTCCCGTCCCTGGAACCGAGGCAAGAGAAAACCTGCCTCCTGCGATCAGCACACGTCCTCGCATGCCGTTGACACCCCCAGGCCAATTCTTAGCAACCTTATCTGCCTCAAAGCCGCATCCGCTGTCTTCGATACATACGGAGAGTATCCAGCGGTCGGACCACACTCTGACCCGTGCTTCGCCCGTGCCCGCGTGCGCCGCCACGTTTTCCAGCGCCTGCTTAACGATGCGATAAGCGGCCAGGCCGGTCTCGGGTGGTATCTTCTTGTGCAAACCCT
>CAYVBI010000350.1:0-1759 GCA_964448985.1 uncultured Dehalococcoidales bacterium | reverse complement strand
CAGTGCTGATGGAGTCCATCGCCACGAACAGCGGGACGAAGGTCAGGCCGAAATCTCTGAGCAAATTAAGAATAGTATCCATAGGATATCACCCTTAATAGAATACGCCGTTAGGGTCGTGCAATCAAAAAGTCAGTAATGACATTACCGGCCCTCTCTGCAGCTTCATAGAAGAAGCCATGTCCGGCCTTCTCCAGTAAAACGACTTTCGCACCAGGTATACGCTCTGCCAGATTTATTGAGTTCTGTGGAGGGACAAGCCTATCCTCCACGCCGGCGATCACCAGCGTTGGCAACTCGATGCCGGGCAACCTGTCATAAATGTCGTGTCCTGCGATAGCGTCGCCCTGCCGCTGCAGCCCGTGTGGCGGCGCCGCTAACATCGTCGTGACCCTTACATATTCCTCTCCCACCTCCGGGTGTGCCTGTATGAAGGCAGCCGTGCAGGTGTAAGCCCACATCTCACGGGCCATTTCCGCAGGCGTGAGTCGCTTGCTCCGCTCACCGTCCAGCAGGAATGCCAGCGCCTCGGTTTCCGGGTAGACCGTATTTATCCCTCCGGGGATCGTGCATCCCAGCACCAGACTATTGAGTTTTTGCGGATAGCCCAGCGCGAGCTCCTGGGCCACCATGCCACCCATGGAGACGCCGAAAATATGCGCCCTCGTAATGCACAGAGAATCAAGCAGCGCCGCCGCGTCGCCTGCCAGCATCTTCATCGTATACGGAACATCCGGCTTATCACTGCGTCCTGCGCCGCGGTTGTCGAAGGTTACTATTTTGAAACATCGTTCCAGCACCGGCCGCATGCAGAACCAGTGTCCGGCATGGTCCCCGTAGCCGTTGATCAGCAGCAGCGGCGGACCTTCCCCGCTGACCTCGCAATAAAGGTTGACATCGCCTGCTTTGACCTGCGGCATCTCAGTTTTTCCCCTCCATCAAATATACACAGGTAGTATAACAAAGCTCCAGCCTGATCAGGGCCGGTTGTGCAAAGGCCGCAATAGAATTGAATCCAAGGAGATGCGCGGACGGGGCGGCGGGACCTTGGCAGGATGTCCCACCGGCAGCACGGCGACAACGAATGTAGCCGGGGAGAGATGGAAAATCGCATTCATTTCCTCGGCGCTGCCTATTGCTCCCACCCAGCAGGAACCCAGCCCCAGTGCTGTTGCGGTTAATACCATGTGCTCAATTGCAATGTAGGTATTTGCCATGGCTGTCATGAAGTGCATATTCAAGTCGGTATCCGGAGCGTTTAAAAACAGTTCGCGGACCGCCGGGTCGGCAAAATAGCCCGACAGCGTCTCAAGTACGCCATAGTCAATAAACTCCTGGGAACGTTTCTCCCGCGCAGCTCTGGCATACGCGGTGAGGTCGACACAGCAAACGAACACCACAGGCGCCTCTTCGATAAAGGCCTGGTCGAAACATATTTTGCGCAGCTTTGCTTTCTCGTCTTTATCTGTCACAACTATGAACCGCCAGGGCTGGCGGTTGCTGCCGGATGGCGCGAGCCGTGCGGATTCAAGCATGGCCATAATGACATCATCTGATACCGGATCGCTGCGGAAGCTGCGAATGCTCCTCCGCTGAGTTATAGCTTCTGAAACGGTGAGCATTATAACCTCCTTCAACCAGATCTATAATTACCATGCCTGTATGAATAATACCATTTTAGCTATGAAAATGGTGAAAAGAGTATTTGGTAGCGCATACCGGATTCGAACCGGTGATCTCTGCCTTGAGAGGGCAGCGT
>CAYVBI010000349.1:0-1760 GCA_964448985.1 uncultured Dehalococcoidales bacterium | reverse complement strand
ATCCCACAAAACTCGCATTCCGTCTGGCGCTGTTTTCGGGGAGAGGATCAATATATCGAGGACTCTAAGACAGGGTGCTGCGGTTTTACGGGGGAACGTCAAATGTGTGAGGGTTACAGGTTATACCGGTCTTGGCTTCGAGACGGCGAAGTATTGAAGTTATGCCCCATTTGTTAAGGCCCCATAGGTTACCATCCGGTTTATATTCTAATATCCATTGGTTAAGATACGATTCAGTCAGGTCACCAAATGGCGCTAATGCTGCTTTACGGCCTTTTCCTAACACTTTGATACAGCGCCCTGGCCAGTTGATATCATCCGGCCTGATATCGGTTAATTCCGCCAATCTAAGACCGCTTTCCGCAAACAAAGCTATAATAGCTTTATCTCTTATATTACCAGCAGAATCAATCAGTTGCCTGACTTGATCGGCTGTAAGCGCAGGAAGCATAACCTTGCTTAATATTGGGGCCCTAACACCTTTCATAGGGTTATCTATACCATATTCAGCATGTATCCAGTTATAAAATGCCCTCAATGTCCTGTAGTAAGCATGCCGGGTACAAAGATTGTTATTGCTTTCCGGTATATCATTGAGAAAGCGCTCTATTGTCCTTGAATTCGCCTTTAAGTAATCCATTATATCGGCATAGCGGTGCAGCAATATACGATAAAACCGCAGGGTCGGCTTGCTGCATGCCACGGCTTCCCGGCTCTCCATGAAAAGTTTGATATGGTCTGTTTCTTGTTTCTTTGGTTTTGCATATTCTTCAATGACCGCCATCAATTTAGGTGATGCCGGGCGCTGGCCGCTTTTCACCTGGCTTAAATAACTTTTACTAAAATTGCTTAACGCAGCAAGTGTGGAGAGGTCTAAATTATTAAGCAATTTAATCGTATGCAGTTGACTTTTAATCAACCGGTTCACGGTTCGAGTCCGTGACGGCTCACCAAGTCTCTCGCAGCATCATATCCTTATTCTCGGTGCCCTGCCAACTACTCTCAGCCTGCCTGCAGTAAGAAACAGCCATCATCTAAGTATTACCCACTATTTCAATATTCACCGGCCCGGTATATAATGATATTAAGTTAATAATAAAGGAGGACATTATGGCAGTTGATAAAGGCAGGGTAGTAGGTCTCATCGGTTTCTGGTGCTTCATCGTAGGTCTGGTCATTGCCGTTGTAGCCGGACTGGTTCTACCCGGGAACGCGGTGGTAACGCTCATACTCGTCATACTGGGCATCGTAATAGGATTCCTCAACATCACTCCCAAAGAGACCCAGGCGCTCTTGCTGGCAGCGATCGCCCTGATCGTGGTCGGCAATGCATTCGCGCCGCTCAAGTTCCTGGGCATCGACACTTACATCGCCGGCGTTCTGGCCTATATCACGGTGCTGGTTGCCCCGGCAGCGGTCATCGCAGCCATCAAGACGCTCTGGACCATCGGCAAGCCCGGAGACTAATTTCACGTTTTTCCATACCGCAAAGTCCTTAACAAGATAACGAAAAGGCGGGAAAGCCTGCGCAGGCTTTCCCGCCTTTTATTGTCCATTACTATTTCTATACAAAACCGAACCTTTTTATTGAACCAGGGGGCCTGGTGTCACACCATGGAAGACAAAACTGATTGTGAAAACGATATGTCCACCCGCTGACAGGTACTGGGAGGATGGCGAGACGCCTTCGAAAACGGAGCTGTAGGGCCCGCCGGAACTGTAGCTGACCGAATACGTCCCTGCAGGGGCATTGGTAAAGC
>CAYVBI010000348.1:0-1785 GCA_964448985.1 uncultured Dehalococcoidales bacterium | reverse complement strand
CGCACAGCGGGGTCCCCTTTTCATCAACGTGAACCAGGATATTATCGGAGCAGCCTTTCCCTACCACATCCTCCCAGGCATAGCCTGTGATATTCTCAGCTGCCTTATTCCAGTAGGTTATGATCTTGTTGGAATCTACGAAAAATACACCGTCGTAAAGGTTGTCCAGCAGTTCCCTGTAAAAAACGTTCTGTATCGCCATAAAACCAAGTGCCTCCATGATAAATGGATACGATCACCACCTATATGCAGTACAAACCTCCTTATTAACAGTAACAGGTGAGCTGCTAAACATTAGCTTGCAAAGTTTTGCAGAGGATGAAATCCAGCATAGATTATAAAATATTCCGAAAAAAAATTCTGCTTTAAGTATGGTCGGCCAGCCATATACCCATGTCGGTAAAGACCCTTTCCTTGCCCGGCTCATTGTGGACTTCGTGGTAGAAACCTTCGTATATCTTGAGGGTCTTGTCCTTCGAGCCGGCCTTTTCGTAAAGCGTTTTGGCCCCTTCCTGGTTGACCATTTTGTCCTCCGAACCCTGCAGGATGAGCAGTGGTATTACGATGGAATGGAGCTGTGAGTCGACGGCTTTCATGGTTGTAAAAAGCTCTGAGCCGAGGCGGGCGGTAATCTTTCCGCGGTAGACGAGAGGGTCCTTATCATAAGCTTCGACCACCGACTTGTCCTGGCTGATGTAAGTTGAGTCCAACGCCTGAACGCCCATTTTGGGTGTGACGGCGGAGAGAAACCTCGCCATGGCGATAATTGCAGGAGAAATGCTCTCGCCCGGCTTGAGTGCGGGGGCGGATATGACCAGTCCGACCAGGTCGTTCTGATACTGGAGAGCATAGACGGTGGCGATGAGGCCGCCCATGCTGTGGCCGTAAAGAAATATCTTTTTACCGGGGTTATCGTTATGCGCCATCTGGTAAAGCGTGTTAAGGTCCTTCAAGTAGGTCTGAAAGCGGTCAATGTACACCCTTTGGCCCTCGGACTTGCCGTGGCCCCGGTGATCGAGGCCGTAAACTGCGTAGCCCAGGGGGACGACTTTGTTAACGAGGTTGTTGTAGCGGGAGATATGCTCTCCCAGACCGTGTGCTACCAGTATCACGGCCTTGGCCTGGCCGTCGGGCAGCCAGCATCTCCAGTAAAGCATGTAATTGTCGGTACCCTTAAAATGGCCCTCTTTCTGCTGCATAATAGCCTCCCCCATTTTTGCCAATATTATGCGCCTGCGGGCCACAGCCGACAAGTCAGATTGAAATGCCGGCCCAGCCTGACAATTTGTCGGCACCGTGCGAAAAACGTAAAATTGTCAGGCGGTTTTGCATATGCTTAAGGCTGTATTATTCGATCTCGATAACACGCTCATCCTTTTCGAAGAGGTTACTTTCATCAACGGCTACTATCCCGTGATGGCAGCCAGGTTTGCCGGCGTCTTCCCCGACGGGCAATTCGCCGAAAGACTGATGAAGGCTACTATCGCGCTGCGCAGCAGCGACGGCAGAGTAAGCAATCGTGAACTTTTCATTACAACCCTTTGCGAAGGGCTTAACATGAACAGAGACGAGGTATGGGCCCGTTTCGAGCAGTTTTTCAGCCTTGATTTCGATGTTTTCAAGGATGCAGTCAAGGCTGCACCCGGCGCGGGTGAGGCCTTCAGGCACGTGAAAGACAGGAGATTAAAGATAGTGGTGGCCACCAATCCTATCTGGCCGCTAGTTGTACAGAAGAAAAGGCTGGCCTGGGCCGGTTTGGGCGATATAGAGGTTGACCTTATCACA
>CAYVBI010000347.1:0-1792 GCA_964448985.1 uncultured Dehalococcoidales bacterium | reverse complement strand
TGGACTGGATCAAGCATGTCAACCGCCATGCGCTGGTCTCGGCCAAGGTATCCACTCCGGCGGACGTGGACATGGTCGCGGTGGGTAGCTATTCGGCCGGGGCTCATATCGTTCACATGGACGGCGGCTACGGAGGCACCGGCGCCGCTCCCGACATAGCCAAGAAGAATATCGCCATGCCCATCGAATATGCCATCGTTAAAGTACACGATTTCCTCACCCGTGAGGGCGTGCGCGACAAAGTGACCCTGATGGCCAGCGGCGGCTTGCGCAACGCGCATGATATCGCCAAGGCCATCGCCCTGGGTGCGGATGGTGTGGTGGTGGGGACGGGGGAGCTGGTCGCGCTCGGCTGTGTCCGCTGCGCGCGCTGCGAGAGCGGGCGCGGCTGCCCGCGCGGCATAGCTACAACGGACCCGGGTCTGCAGAGCCAGTTCAACGTGGAGTGGGGCTCGCAGCGTGTGATCAACCTCTACAACGCCTGGCGCATCGAGCTGGTCGATATACTGCGCAGGTTAGGCATGCGCCGGATTAGCGATCTGAGGGGACGCACCGACTTGCTCGTGCACCTCGACTACAATAGCGACGCGGGGCAACCTGAATGAAACGAGAGATGATCGAGCGGCTGCTGGACTCCCGAGCCAGGCTGGTACGGGAGCTGCAGCCGGCCACGCCCGAGAGGAAGGTTGAGGAGGAGGGCGGCTGCGGCGTCGTGGGCTTCTGCTGCTCGGAGCCTGCGGCGGCGAGACATATCTATGAGCCGTCCAGGCAGATGCACAACCGCGGAAACGGCAAGGGCGGCGGCATCGCCGCGCTCGGCTTCGTGCCCGAACAGCTCGGAATCAGCCGTGAGGCGCTGGAAGATTATTATATGCTGCATGTGGCCTTCCTCGATACGGGTGTACTGCATGATCTTGAAAAAAAATATATCGCACCGTGTTTTGAGGTCAAGGCAAGGCAGAAGCTTGATACCGTGGATGACTGGACGGCGGTCGAGGGCCTGGAGGCCAGGCCTCCCGATGTCTACCGCTATTTTGTGCGCGCCAGGGCGGATGCTCTGGACGCCTTTATTGAGAAGAACAAGCTGGCCGGCCTGCAGCGGGACTGCGCCGAGGAGGAATTCATCAACCAGAACAGCGTGCGGCTCAACCAGGAATATTATGCGTCACTGGGCCAGCAGAAGGCCTTCGTCATGTCGGAGGGCAGGAACATCATGATACTCAAGGTGGTCGGGTATGCCGAGGCCATCGTGAAGTACTATAAGATCGAGGAGCTGCGCGCCCACGTGTGGATAGCGCATCAGCGTTTCCCCACCAAGGGCCGCGTCTGGCATCCCGGCGGCGCCCATCCTTTCGGCGGTATCAACGCCGCGCTGGTGCACAACGGCGATTTTGCCAACTACCACTCAGTGTGCGAATACCTGGCCGAGCGGCATATCTACCCGCAGTTCCTCACCGATACCGAGGTCTCCATCCTGATGTTCGACCTGCTGCAGCGCACCTACGGTTATCCGCTGGAGTATATTATCGAGGCGCTGGCGCCCACTTCGGAGCTTGATTTCGACCGGCTTCCCCAGGACAAGCAGGCTGTCTATCGGGCCATCCAGGCCGCGCATATCCACGGCTCGCCCGATGGCCCCTGGTTCTTCATCATCGCGCGCTCGCTGCCGGAAAGCCGGGCCTTCCAGTTGATGGGTATCACGGATACCGCCATGCTGCGTCCCCAGGTCTTCGCCTTCTGCGACGGGGAAGTACAGGTAGGACTGATCGCCTCCGAGAAGCAGGCCATCGAA
>CAYVBI010000346.1:0-1792 GCA_964448985.1 uncultured Dehalococcoidales bacterium | reverse complement strand
GATCGGACAATAGGACTCTCAGCATGCGCGTACTGACCAATGCTGACGGCACCACCACACCTGTTGTTGCACTGGCCCTGTCTGTCGCGTCGAGCGAGCCCCTTAAAGTAAATCGTACTGTTAAAATAGGTACAAAGACCAAAATAGTTTGCTCGCCTGACAGTTCTTTGGGGCAGGACCTGCAATATACCTGGTCGTCGGGTGGCGGCCTACTTAAAGGTGACGGGTTGGAGTCGGGCTCATGCTCGGTAGCTTTTTTCACCGCCCCGCCTAATGTTAAACACTATCTGGTCACAGTGACCGCCGCCGGTAAAAACGGCAGCAGGGCAGAGGGACAGATCGACTTCGACGTGTTCTGCTGCCCCAGGAACTGATTTCATCCTGAGGGGAATGCGGGAGTGTATAGAAAGGTTCTTATCACTGTCAGCCTCGTAGCTGCCGTTCTGCTCGGACTTATATTTATTGCTTCGGGAACCGGCAAGCTGTTTGGTGATATCGAGACCTCTGCCCAGGTAATGTCATTCATCAACGACATTTTGCCCGAATCACTGCTGATTCCACCGGTCATCTATTTTATCTACAACATACTTGTCCCTTACCTGTTTCCTGCAGCCGAGCTGGTGCTTGGCGTTTGTTTGCTCATCGGTTTCGTTCCTGCGCTGGCCGCGCTGCTGAGCCTGCCGCTGCTGCTGGTATTCATGGCTACCAACATCTGGGCCCTGGTGGTGGGTGGCTATGAAACCTGCGCAAGCTGTTTCGGGATATGGGAGGAGATATTCGGCCACCTGTCCCCCACCCAATCCCTGATTATCGATATCTTGATGGTTGTGCTGGCGCTGCTGATTATCTGTATGCGTCCCGGCAAATTCCTCACCAGCAGACGGCCGGTTACCCTGCTGTTTAAGCGACGTGCTGACGCGGCGGGTTCAACAGACGGCGCTCAAACCGCTGTTCAAACCCTCACAGAGTTTAAGACGCAGATTATGGCCCTGCTGAGAGCGGCGGCAGCGTCGCTGCGCCGCCACCCCTGGGCTTATTCAGGCTATCTGCTGGGCGCGCTGGGCATCGGGCTGTTCGTGCTGGGGATCTTTAACGTGATACCTGCCTTCAGGACGGGCCCATCCACGGCGGAAACGACCTTCGCAATAACCGATAATGTGACCATAACCGATATAACCGCAGTCGGGGCTGCCGTTAATTTCACAACGGCAGAGCCTGAGATAATCGATTTACTGGTCTATGACCGCCACGGCAAGATAACAGGCACCTGGTCGGAGGATCATGTCGATAAGAATCACCACATTATGCTGGACAATCTTGCTCCGGCCACCACGTATTACCTGCAGATATTGTACAGCGACTGCGATTGCGGCAAGAATATCACACCCAGGTATCAATTCACCACTACCGAAACACCTCCGGCCATATCCGATGTCATCATTACCGGCTTGACGGAGACCTCCGTCAGCTTCATCTGGGAAACGGACCGCCCCACCACCACAGAGGTGACTGTTTGGCAGATAGATACCATGGATGAACTGACCATTACCGATGATGAACTGGACACCTCGCATTTCATCAGGCTGGAGCCGCTGACGGCAGACAAGGACTACAGCTTTATTATAAGAGCCATCGATGCCTACGGGCATCAGCTTTCCACGGTTTACTCCGGCACCTTCACGTTGAAAATCGGCGGCCGGATCAGCCAGCGCGCGCCGGATTTCAACCTGCCTTCCATCACGGGCGAACGTATCTCGCTCAGCCAGTACCACGGCAAAACGGTGCTGCTGGT
>CAYVBI010000345.1:0-1793 GCA_964448985.1 uncultured Dehalococcoidales bacterium | reverse complement strand
ATGGCCTCGGGTTCAGCCTTGAAAAAGGTGATGGTGGGCGCGGGGACATCGGCCTTCTGCGGTACCTTGACCTTGAAGCGGGCGTTGGCATACTCCTTGCCGTTGACATTTATCTTGATTACATATTGTCCGGGCTCCCAGGCGGTTGAGGGCGCAGGGTGACCGAAGGAGAAATAGCGTGTCCCCTTGACCGTGATGGAATCGTCGAACAGCGGCCTGTTCACTTCCTTGTTGTTGCTGTCCTTGAAAAACAGCCAACCGGCGGTGATCAGTGTATCCGCAGGGGCGTTATTGACACGGGCGGACAGATAGATGGTGGGGGTATCGGCGGTGAAGTCCTCCCTGGCCACGCCCATGGCCTGCCCCTGGGCGTCCACCACGGCCGCGGTGGTTATCTCGGACAATGACAGGGCGGCCGGGTCCCCCTGGCTGACCGCGTCCTGATTCACCTTTACGCAGCCGGCCGTGATAGTCAACAGGACAAGAATGATCGCCGGTAAAAGCCTGTTACTAACCATGTCGATAACTCCTCTCAACCTGTTTTTCGGGCGGGTTTAAAAACCCGCCCCAACTTTTGTCGATTTGCAGGGGCGTACCTTCAGGTGCGCCCGATGTCAGCGCCTGGTCCTCATCACCAGCGCCAGCGCCGCTATCACCAGGGCTGCTCCGATGGCGATGACGATCCATACCCACAGCGGGGTGGCGGGCTCAGCGGGAGAAGGCGCCGGCGGCGACAGCGCGGGCTCGGTCTGGAAGCTGAATGTGGCCGACCAGTCGCTGGGTATGGGCTGGCCGTTGACCTCCAGCGCTCTCACGCGCCAGAAGTAGTTAACGCCGTAGTCCAGCGTGCCTTCGTACTCGTAAGCGGAGGTCGTGGGGTAGCTGGTGATTATAATCTGCTCGAACTCAGGATCGCGGGCCAGCACGAATTCATATTTAGTGGCGTCCTTCCAGGGGCTCCATGAGAAGGAGGCAGGCTTTACTTTGCAGCCGGCGCAGCCGTTGACGGGCGCCAGCAGCTGCACCCCGTAGTAGGGTGTGTTGACGATGAACCCTGCCTTTACGATGAAGCTGCGCGGCTCCGACCAGGGGCTGGCCGCTATCTGGCCGGTGGCCGAGCGCACCGAGCGTATCCTCCACCAGTAGACGGCGCCGGCCTCGGGCAGGGCGCCGGGTGGTATCCAGGCGGCGGGGGAGGTCATGTTGGTCTCGTCCATGGCCAGCAGTATGGAGCCGGTCACTGCGCTGACCGACATGCTGCTGTTGACCGCCGGGTTGATGCGCAGCGTGAAGTCACTGTCCCTGGCTATCTGGAGCTGGTAAATAGTGCTCAGGCAGAGCTGTTCCCAGGCCAGGTCGACCTGCTGGTTGCGGCCCGTCACCGGGTCGGCCCCCGTCAGGTACCTGTCCACGTGCGGCCCGCCTCCGTCGGCGTCGACGGCCGCAGGGGCAGCCGCCAGCATGACCAGCAGGACCGGTAAGAGCAGAAGTTTACGCATGAAAATCACCCGCATTTTTTATTTCATCATATTTCAGGGGAAGGGCATTGTCAATGATATGTGACGCGGGCGGACTTTTAAGTCCGCCCCTACAACGATTCCCCGTAGGGGCGTTGCTTTAGCTGCGCCCGACGCTTCAGGTGTACCCGGGATAAAATACGGTGAAAAAGAGGGAGGGGCGGCTTGCGCCGCCCCTCCCGTGCTATCGAGTGCCTGAGTGGTGGTGATTACACCCTGCGAGTTTTGAAGATGAGGATGAGGGTGACGATCACGAGGATGGCGCCGATGGCGATG
>CAYVBI010000344.1:0-1800 GCA_964448985.1 uncultured Dehalococcoidales bacterium | reverse complement strand
TGTCCAACGCCGGGATCGACATTCCCTCAAGTAAACTGGACAGGCTGATCGAGGTTACGCAGTCGGCGCACCGGAAAATGCGCGAGTACATTCATAGCGCAACAAATGTGGCCGGTGTTGAAAAGGACTTTGTGTCTGTTCTCGGACAGGAGGTGGAGCAGGTCGGGAAACAGACCGGGCTGGCCGTCAGATTGGATATCGCGGACGGTTTAACGGTCGCAGGGCTGAAGCCCGCTGCCGCCAGGCATATACTGAGCATTATTAAAGAAGCCCTGAACAACGTGCAAAAGCACGCCGGTGCGAAAAACATATCCATCGTAATCGGGTCCGATGGCACCGGTATCCGTGTGGAGATAGCGGATGACGGAAGGGGTTTCGACTTGGCGCAGCTTGAAAAAAAGCCGTCACAGGGGTTAGGATTAAATATAATGAAGGAGCGGGCAGCGGAGATCGGGGGACGATTGACGGTCGATTCCGCCCCCGCAAAAGGTACACGGATCGTATTGAGTGCGCCGCTGCAGGGCGGAATGTGAAACTTGCCATGAGAGTATTGCTGGTAGACGATCACCCGCTATTCCTGGAGGGATTGCAGAACCTTTTGGAAGCCCACGGTATCCAGGTGGCGGGCACTGCTGCAAACGGCGATCAGGCCCTTATTTGCGCGCGCAGCCTGAAGCCCGATATTATCCTGATGGATATCGCCATGCCCGGCGGCAGCGGTCTCGATGCCATCGGTCCCATTAAAGATGAGATGCCGCAGGCTAAGATCGTCATGCTCACCACATTCGATGACGATCGAAACCTGTTCGAGGCCGTAAAGAGGGGCGCCTCGGGTTATCTGTTGAAGAACCTCAACGCCGACGAGCTGGTCGGGCTGCTGCATTCGCTGGAAAAGGGAGAAGCGCCCCTGTCCCCCGGATTGGCCGCCCGGTTGCTGGCCGAATTTGCCCGCCGTCCGGACGCTGATAAAACAGATAGCGGGACCGAAGAGCAGAAGATTAAATCCGCCCTGACGCAGCGGCAGGCGGATATACTCAACCTCGTGGCGAAAGGCAAGACCTACAGAGACATCGCGGCCGAGCTCAAATTAAGCGAAAGCACCATTAAATACCATATGGAAAGGATACTGGAGGCGCTGCACGTACAGAACCGCGCGCAGGCCATCGCCTATTCAGCCCGCGAAGAAGTTAACGATTAAATCCTATTTCCCGGCGAACTCGGCTTTAATTTCCTCGTAAAGCGTAAGCTTTTTCACTTTGCCCAGCGGAGTGAAGGGAAGCTGGTCGCGGAAAATCACATCCTCGGGAATCTTATATCTGGCCAATCTGTCCTTGAGAAAGGCCTTGATATCCTCCGGCGTGGAACTGGTATTCGGTTTGCGGATTATATAGGCCCTGCCCACCTCCCCCATGATTGGGTCCGGGCGGCCCAGTACAGCCACCATGAAGACGTCCGCATGCTGTGATATGGCCTCTTCCACTTCAGGTGGATAAACATTCTCACCGCCGCGTATGAACATCTCTTTCTTGCGGCCGATGATCATCAGGTACCCGTCATTATCGATCTTGCCCATATCGCCTGTATGCAGGTACCCTTTGCGATCCAGGACGCGCCTGTCCTCATCGGGACGCTTCCAGTAGCCTTTCATCACGACATCGCCTTTAATGACGACCTCGCCCGCCTGCCCCTGTGGCAGTATGTTGTTGTCCTGGTCCATGATGGCCACCTGTACGCCGGGTATGGGAATGCCCACGGTGTGCTTCAATTTCTCCTCTCCGTGCTCGGGGTGTGTGAAGGTGA
>CAYVBI010000343.1:0-1816 GCA_964448985.1 uncultured Dehalococcoidales bacterium | reverse complement strand
TAACTTCTGAGTTCAGCCTGAGCAAATTTACCGAGAGCGGCAGCTTCGATTTTGACGGCATTAAGTCGGCATTGGCTGGCCTGGAAAAGCAGGCGGAGGAATTTTTCGAACATATGCGGGTACCGAAAAAACAAAGGAAGCTGCAGGTCTATGCCGAAGCCAGGTATCCGTTTCAGGTATGGGAGCTTCCGGTCCCTCTACGCCACAACAGCATCGGCAATCAGAAGCAGCTTGATGCGCTGGTGTCGGATTTCCATAAGTTGCACCGAAAAGTATTTTCCGTAAGCGCCGAGGACCAGCCGGTGGAGTTCGTCTACTGGAGGGTTAAAGCCATCGGCAAACTACTTAAGACCGATTTCCCGGCGGCAAAGGCATCTGCCGGCAAGGCAATAAGCAAGGGTACCAGGAAGGCCTATTTCAGGGATCTCGGTGGCATGGTCGATACGCCCATCTATAAGGGCGAGGACCTGAAGCCGGGCAACAGTATATCGGCGCCGGCTATCATTGAAGAGCCGACCACCACCATACTGGTCATGCCCGGCTCCAAAGCATCGATTACCAAATACGGCAATTACTTGATTGAGATAAAGTGATACCTGTAGGGGCGGGTTTTTAAACCCGCCCGCAAAAGCGGGCGCACCTGAAGGTACGCCCCTGCAAGTAGATATAAAATAAATCCAGGAGGACGCACATGAAGGTACTTGTTTTGGGCAGCGGGATAATCGGCGCGGGCGCAGTGAGGCAGCTGGTCAAATACAGCGATGCCGCCGTGATCAACGCTGATATCGACCTGGCCAAAGCCGAAGCCGTGGCGGAGAAATATGGCAAGGACCGTGTCAAGGCTTGCCGTCTGGACATCGACGACCATGCCGGCTTTGTTAAGTTTATCAAAGAGGAAAATCCCGATGTCGTGGCCAGCACCATTGGTCCCTTTTACAAAAATGCGGGTAAGGTCTATAAAGCCTGTATCGCCTCAGGCAAGAATTGCGTGGACGTGTGTGACGATATCGACGGCGTCAGCCAGGCCTTTGCTGTCAACGATGAAGCTAAGAAGGCGGGCATCACCATCGTGAGCGGACTGGGTGACAGCCCCGGGCTTACCAATATACTGGCCAAATACTGCTGCGATCAATTGGACAGTGTGGAAGACATCAATATCCTCTGGGTGGCGCCCTTGAGCGAGGTGGGTCTGGCGCAGTATTTCCATGGCATACACTGCTTCGCTTTCCCGCATCAATACGTTAACGGCAAGCTGGTTGACCTGGATGGTAAGGTTACGGTGGAGTTCGGCGAGCCGATAGGTAAAATTGAGCTGCTGTACTGCGACCATCCCGAGCCTTTCACGCTTCCTCGCTATATCAAAGGTGTGAAGAACGTGATCTGTGCCGGGGCTGTCTGGCCGGAGGTCCCTGGACTGTCCATGTCGGCCATAGCCGGGTTCAAGGACTATCTGATGCAGCCGGTCAAGCTGCGCGGCGCCGAGGTCACTCCCATCGAGGTGCTCTCACATATGGCATTCAACCTGGTGCAGAAGCAGATCGAACAATGGAAGAAGGAGGGGCGAGAGTACAGGTATGGCGGTACCATCATCGAAGTCAAGGGAATCAAGGGCGGCAAGAAGACGAAGTTGACATTCTCGGGTGTGGGCAAGGGGATGACGACAACGCCGCGCACGCTGGTCACGGTGGCTAAAATGGTGGCAGGAGGGCAGGTTAGTGTGAAAGGAGCCTATGCGGCAGAGGGCTGTGTAGATCCGCTGGATTTCATGAAGGCCTTCAGCGAGGGCTTTGCCACCATAAAAACCATGCCTGCCGAT
>CAYVBI010000342.1:0-1821 GCA_964448985.1 uncultured Dehalococcoidales bacterium | reverse complement strand
TGGTGGAAGTGCCCATGGGCATCAAGCTGAGGGACATCATCTTCGATATCGGCGGAGGTATACGCGGCGGCAAGAAATTCAAGGCCGTGCAGACGGGCGGACCATCCGGAGGCTGCCTTCCCGAGAAGCTGCTCGATTCGCCGGTGGACTTCGATTCACTGATAAAGGCCGGCTCGATGATGGGATCGGGCGGCATGATCGTGATGGACGAGGACAACTGCATGGTGGATACGGCACGTTACTTCCTCACCTTCCTCGAGGAGGAATCGTGCGGAAAATGCGTGCCCTGCCGTGAGGGCGTCAAAAGGATGCGCCAGATCCTGACCGATATCACCGAGGGAAAGGGCAGGGAGAGCGACCTCGACCTTTTAACCGAGCTTTCAGCGCACCTGAAGGACAGCGCACTGTGCGCCCTTGGCAGCTCGGCCCCCAACCCGGTGCTGACCACCATACAGTATTTCAGGGATGAATATGAGGCGCATATCAAAGACAAGAAGTGTCCGGCCGGGATATGCAAGGCCCTAATACGATTCAGCATTATCGATGAGAAGTGCCCGGGCTGCGGCAGGTGCGTTAAGCCCTGCCCCACGCAGGCCATCACATTTATGGGCAAGAAAAAGCCCGTTATACTGGACCAATCCAAGTGCATCAAGTGCCGCACCTGCTATGATATCTGCAAGATGGGAGCTGTGAGCATTGAGTGAGCTGGTAAACCTGACGATAAACGGCAACAAGTATACTGCTGAGAAGGGCAGCATGGTCCTGCAGGTCGCCCGGGACCACGGCATCAAGATCCCCACACTCTGCAATCACGAGGCCATCGAGCCCTTCGGCGCTTGCAGGCTGTGCATCGTCGAGGCCACGCGCGAAAACAGGACGCGCATCGTCACCTCCTGCCTCTATCCGGTGGAGGAGGGGCTGGTCGTCCAGACGGATTCCCCACGCATAATCCGCAACCGCAAGATGCTGCTGGACCTGCTGCTGGCACGGTGCAGCGAAAACAAGGTCATCAAAGAGCTGGCCGCGGAGTACGGCGTGGACAAACCCTCTTTCAGGGAGGAGTACTGGGAGAAGCACGACTGCATCGTCTGCGGCCTGTGCGTCCGGGCCTGCGAGCAGGTGGTCGGAGTGAGCGCTATCAGCCTGGTCAACCGCGGCGTGTCCAAGGAGCCAAAACCGCCGTTCCTGGAGAAGGCCAAAGCATGTATAGGCTGCGGCTCCTGCTACTATGTATGTCCCACCGGGGCGGTGAAGATGGAGGAGAAGAACGGCGTCCGCTATATCTACAACTGGAAGGTGGAGTTCAAGCTGAAGAAGTGCGCAAAGTGCGGCATGTACTGGGCGCCCGAGGCGCAGCTTGAGTACATCAGGAAGAAATGGAACCTGGAGCCGGGGTTCTTCGATATCTGTCCCAATTGCCGATAACCATTCGGTTCGTTCGGCGGCATATTTCTTGACTCTATATTTTCCCCAATCTATACTTTTGTCCTGCGGGGTGTAGCGCAGTGGTAGCGCGCATGGTTTGGGACCATGAGGCCGGTGGTTCGAATCCACTCACCCCGACCATTTCCCCCCGTATTTTCCCGCGTTATGATAATCGGCCTTTTATTGAGTATTCATCATAGATCCCAATGAAGTGGCGCGAAGTGCGAGGGAAACTGCAGTTGACCAGCGATATCAAAGATACTGGACTTCAAGTGACATACAAAAGTGTTGCAGGATGAGCACGTGCTCGAGTTCTGGCAACACCAATCCAATTAGGCCGTTTTGACGTTCCCCCGTAAAACCGCAGCACCCTGTCTTAGAGTCCTCGATATATAA
>CAYVBI010000341.1:0-1822 GCA_964448985.1 uncultured Dehalococcoidales bacterium | reverse complement strand
TGGGCGTAGCCATTCCCGGGACTATGGGTGAATACGGCATCGACCTTGCCGCCGCTCTAGGAGCTTTTGGAGGCGACCCCACCAGCAAACTGGAGGTCTTCCTCAACATCGACGATAGCACAATTAAAAAGTCCCAGGGCTTTATCGCGGGCAATGGTGTAATAGTGAACCTGTTAGAGAGGCGGCAGGGGATTTACATTAAAGTCAGGATTGCTGCGGGAAATGACCGGGCCGAAGCTGTCATCGAAAGCGTGCATGATAATATCACTTCGTTAACGCTCAATGACAGACAAATCGCGGAACATCCTTTGCTGAGAGGTTCATTGAGCGCCCATGACACCGTACAGGGATTGGAAGAGACACTGAAGGAGCTTTCACTGGCTGACCTGGTAGGCCTACTGGATAACCTGGACGAGGAAGACCTGCAATTCATGGAAAAAGGGGTGGAATTCAATACGGCGCTTGCCAGGCGAGGCATGGCCGAGGGGTCGGGATTGGGCATCGGCCGTACCCTCAGCAGGCTGGTGGAAGAGGGATTGCTGAAACGTGATATGGTGCTGGACGCAAGTATGCTGACCGCTGCTGCCTCTGATGCCAGGATGGCCGGTGTAAAGCTGCCAGCTATGAGCTCGGCAGGCAGTGGTAACCACGGTCTGACCGCGGTCCTGCCAATCTGGGCGGTCAAGGATTACCTTGTCCTTGAAGATCACAGGCAGGTATTGAAGGCGATCGCCCTCAGTCATATTGTCACCGCCTACATAAAAGCACACACAGGCCGTTTGTCAGCCGTCTGCGGTTGCTCGGTCGGCGCAGGTGCGGGAGCGGCTGCCGGCATCACCTATCTTATGAACGGCACGCTCGATCATATAGCTGGAGCAATCAAGAACTTGATAGAGGACCTGGCAGGTGTAATTTGCGACGGGGCCAAGGCCAGTTGTTCTTTGAAGCTAGCCACCGCTGCTAGGACCGCCGTGCAGGCATCCTTGCTTTCCCTGCACGGTATAACAGTCCAGCCTACCGACGGTATTGTTGGCTTTACACCTGAGCAGACCATGAAAAACATGGGCGACTTGAGCACGCAGGGTATGATCGAAACCGACCGTACCATCCTCAAGATCATGCTGAATAAAAAAATTTCGAAGATACAGCCGTGATGGATATTATAGGGAGCGGATGAAGTGAACATAAATGAAGATATACAGCGACTAGTACCAGCTATGGTCCAGTGGAGGCATTACCTTCACTCCCATCCTGAAACGGCCTTTGAAGAGAAGGGGACGAGCAAATTTATCGCTGCCAGGCTGGAGGAATTCGGCCTGGAGGTCCATACAGGCCTGGCCGGGACCGGCGTGGTGGGCACACTCCGTAAAGGCCAAGGTTCCAGGGCCGTTGGCTTCCGCTCCGATATGGATGCCCTTGATATAGAGGAAAAGACCGGGCTGGCCTACAGTTCGGTCAATGTCGGCAAGATGCACGCCTGCGGGCATGACGGCCATACGGCCATGCTGCTGGGTGCGGCGAAATACCTTGCGGAGAACGGTAATTTTAACGGGCGCATATATTTCATCTTTCAGCCTGCCGAAGAAAACGAGGGCGGCGGTAGGCTTATGGTAGAGGACGGGCTGTTTGAGAGATTTCCCGTCGATTCGGTTTTCGGCTTGCATAGCTTCCCCATACTGCCGGTGGGTTTTTTCGCCATTCGCACTGGCCCGATGATGGCCGCTTTCGACATTTTCGATATTACTGTGAAGGGCAAAGGGGGGCACGCAGGACTGCCAAATCTGGTAAATGACCCGGTGGTTGCGGCAGCTTACCTGATTAC
>CAYVBI010000340.1:0-1823 GCA_964448985.1 uncultured Dehalococcoidales bacterium | reverse complement strand
GTCCTTGTTTACGCCTTCCTTTACCGGCTTGGGCGCACCCTCGACCAGGTCCTTGGCTTCCTTCAAACCGAGCGTGGTTACCTCGCGTACGGCCTTAATGACGGCGATCTTGTTCTCGCCAATCTCCTTGAGAATTACCGTGAAATCGGTCTGTTCCTCAGCAGCAGCGGCTGCTCCGCCGGCTGCTCCGCCAGACGGCCCTGCGGCTACGGCCATGGGCATGGCAGCGCTAACCCCAAACTCCTCTTCTAATGCCTTGACCAACTCCGAAAGCTCGAGCACGGTCATTCCCTTTATCATTGTTACGATCTCATCTTTTGTCATCCTGGTATCCTCCTGTTATTCGTTTAATACAGATCCATTATTAATATAGGGTTCATTACCCTGTAATTGCCTGCTTCAGGCGCCCTCGAGTTGCCTGGCCCTTGCCTGCAATACACCGACCAGCCCGCGCAGCGGGGAACTGAGCGCGAAGTGAAGCGCGTAGACCGGAGACTTCAAGCGGCCCAGCAGCTGGCTGATCAGCACTTCCCTGGAAGGGGTCGCAGCCAGGCTGATTATGTCTGCGGGTGTAAGCACTTTATTGCCGAGCACCCCGCCTTTAACCTTCAGAACCGAGTTGGCCGACTTGATGTGATCGACCAGAATTTTGGCCGGCTTTACGGCGTCATCATAGCTGAGAGCTATAGCCAAGGGCCCCGTCAGGAACTGGTCCAGGCCCTTTATCCCGGCTTTCTCAGCAGCGAAACGCATGAGGGTGTTTTTAACTACTTTATATTCAACCCCCTGCTGATGCATTTGTTTGCGTAGCTGTACCATTTCTTTCGCGGTCATACCGCGATAATCCGTAGCAACCGCAACCACACATTTGCCCAGGTTGCCGGCCAGCTCGCTGATGACTGCCTCTTTCTTTTTGCGTATCATATCAATGCTCCTATAAAAAACTATCCTCGTGCCGTTGCACGAGGATTTTTCAGGACGCTATATATCGCTTCCTGTGAATTAACCTCGGCGGGCATTAGATTAAGCCTTGCGGCGCCCGCTATCAACGGCTGATTTTATTCTTTTATTTACCTAATTATGCGCTTACTGCCAGATCCGTAATGGTCTTGATATCAAGCCTGATACCCGGTCCCATAGTTGTCGAAACGGATGCTGTCTTTATGTACTGCCCCTTTGCGCCGCTCGGCCTGGCGCGTGTTATGGCTTCAATAACCGACATGAGATTCTCGTAAAGCTTCTCCTCATCAAAGCTTTTTTTACCGACAGGAACGTGTATTATGGCGGTCCTGTCGAGTCGGAACTCCACCCTGCCCTTGCGCACCTCATTGATAGCCCGCGGCAAATCAGCGGGCGCAACAACCGTGCCTGCCTTTGGATTGGGCATCAATCCGCGCCTGCCGAGGATTTTACCCAGCTTGCTGACCTTTCCCATCATATCAGGAGTAGCAATGCTTACATCAAATTCCAGCCAGCCGTCCTCGATCTTTTTTACCAGGTCGTCTGCGCCTACATACTCGGCGCCGGCCTCTGTAGCAAGCCTGGCGCCTTCTCCCTGCGCAAACACCACTACCCGCACCTGCTTGCCCAGACCATTGGGCAAAAGGGCTGTACCTCTTACCTGCTGATCGGCTGCGCGGGGGTCGACACCCATCCTGAGGTGTAGTTCGACCGTCTCATCGAACTTGGCATATCCTGCCTTTTTAGCGATGGCGACAGCCTCCCTGGGATCATACACCTTATTGCTTGTAATCTGCTTGGAAGCTTCTCGATAATTTTTACCTCTGGTAGCCATGTAATTACTCCACTTTAATGCCCATACT
>CAYVBI010000339.1:0-1827 GCA_964448985.1 uncultured Dehalococcoidales bacterium | reverse complement strand
GAATCATAGTGCTCGTAAACCCGGCGCATCACGCGGCCGACATTGAAGCAGATGTACTTATCAAGCTCATTTACCATAATTTAATACTTTTAGCACAAAATATCTGTATACAATATAATAATTATGCGTTTGTTTGTCAAGTGGTGGTAGGGGTGTTATGGAGTGTTATGGAGTGTATCAGCCCGTCTTTCCGATCCATCGTATGCCGAACAGGAAACGCATGCCCAGGTTCAATATGGTAATCAACAGGCGCTACCCAGGCGAAGCGTTTGAGCGCATCCGGTGTGCGCGGGAGAATCCGCGAATAATGAATTGACACGGGCTGGCGGATTGCTCAAAATGGAGCGTGTGGATATTTATACATTTTACTCGTTAGAGTGGGATAGCCTTGATGGAAATGTAACCGATGGTGTGACCGTACGCGGGGGATTGGGAAATAATGATAGTGCGCGTTTCGATATAGTGAAATTGCATTCTGTACAGAGGCTTATCACGGCATGCTCCGGGGCTGCCAGAGGTATGAATTGAACAAGAAATTATTAAAAGGTATCGGGATCGCCTTCATCGTATCTGCGGCGATAGCCTCAGGCTTCGGCTGCCGGACCGTTCCCACCGATGATGTCAGCCCTACCGACGTAATTGGGCCTGCTGCCATCCTTGTGGAAAATACGTCTTTCTCGTTGCAGGTTAAGCCGCTGAAACCCGACAGGGTGGAGCTGGTCGAGCAATATGATGCCATGCTGTTTACGCTTTGCATCAGGGAGGTGCGAGGCAGCGAGGAGAAGCTTTATGCGGTCGGCGAGATCTGGGGGATGACAGGGGATGATAACAGGGACCGGCTTGTGGAGTTTATCCGCTCAACCTTAACCGATGTCATGGAGGGTAAGAGCAGGTGGTGGATCTGCAGGAGACTTTAAGCGGTATAAGCCTGCCCGGTTTTTCGGCCTTTATGCTCGGCGTTATGGCATCCATCGGTCCCTGCACGCTCGCCACTAACCTGGCGGCACTGGCATATATCAGCCGCAGGATATCCGACCGCAGGTTTGCCGTCACCAGCGGCGCCCTCTACACACTGGGCAGGATGATCACCTACTCGGTACTGGGCATGCTTATCATTTATGCGGGACTGAGCATCCCTTTGATCGCTAACTTCCTGCAGGATTTCGGCGAAAAAGCCACTGGCCCCCTGCTGATATTGGTCGGCCTCATTATGCTCTTCCTGGACAGGATATCCTTCGGCGAGCATAACAGTACAGTGGCAAATGCCGCCGGCAGGCTGGCCGATATGGGCCTGATGGGGGCGTTGCCGTTGGGCATCGTCCTGGCCCTGGCATTCTGCCCTTACAGTGCGGTGCTATTCTTCGGAGTTCTGATCCCGCTTGCCTTTCAAACAAAAGGCGGTGTCGGGCTGCCCGCCTTGTTCGCACTGGGCACCAGCCTTCCGGTGCTGCTCTTCGGCACCATGCTTACACTGGGGGTGACAGGTGCCGCAAAATGGATTAATGCCATCAGCAGTGCGGAAAAAAATATCAGGATAGCCATGGCCATACTTTTCATTGTGATCGGCCTTGTATATACATGGCAGTGGCTGAATCCTTATTGATTGACTCGTCAGGTAATACTTTTTACTCTCATTTTTGCTACAATATTGTTGTAATATATTTTTTACTGTGGTAATCTGTTACAGTGTTGTCGGGAGGAAATATAAGCGGTCGCGTTTATATATATAAATAAAATAGGTAGGAGGTTGTAACATGGCTGATGTATACGAAAAAAAACCCTGGCTCGCATCTTACGACAAACATGTGCCTGCAAAGTTGCAGTATC
>CAYVBI010000338.1:0-1842 GCA_964448985.1 uncultured Dehalococcoidales bacterium | reverse complement strand
AGCTGATAACGAAGATACCCTTTATACAGGAAATAACGGATATGATGAGAACCAGCGAAGAAATGCGTTTAAAGCTTTTTACCACGGCGTTTTTTATCCTGGTGCGGCACGCCAATAACAGCCAGGGAGGTTTCCGGGCATCATCCGGTATGTTTACCTCCGTGGGAGCTTTTGACACATGGGACATGGGTTTTGAACAGGCCGATTATATTGCCGGGGTCAAAAGGCCGGCGATTGAAAAAGGCCTTATTCTGGACGATGGAGGCGATCTTGGCAGCGGCGGGACCTTTGATTTCGGACACCTCGGATACATCGAAGGGATTGGAGAGTATTCAACCAATGATCCCGAATCGAGGAAGGCAACCAAGGCAATCGTTGAAGAATCTCTTCACGGCACGATTGAGAGGTCCCTGGGACTGCCGATTGCCGCATTCGGCGGCCCGATGAACCAACTGTTTGGTCCGCATTGCTACAACTATCACGAGATGATCATGAAAATAAAAGAAAAGCTTGATCCCAATTCCTCATATGACTCCTGGACTTACAGCGGCGCGTCTGAAAAAGCATTTCCAGACGAAAAAGAAGGTTATACGTTTTTTTAATAAGTTAGCGAGGTGGAAATCGATGATTAACCAGGCAGGCTCCATAGTTAGAGAGGGCTGGACCGGACCCGGCAGACGTGATACCACTATAAAACCATTGACAGCGGGAGAGGACGGGCTTCATATCGATATGGGCGCAAAAGGCGCGTACGAGTGGTGGTATTTTGACGCGCATTTAGAGAGCGGTCATATTTTAGTAGTCTTTTTCCACGCAGCAAACCCCAACCCCGGAATGGCCGGCAAACCCGGCGTAGAAATTGTATTGATCAGACCGGATGGAAACAAGACACAGAAATTCATTCCTTACAGCAGGTCGGATTTCGCTGCTTCCCGTGACAAGGCTGATATCGTAGTCGGCGCCAATTACCTGAGGGTTGAACAACTGGAAGGCGAACTGCCTCGTTACGAAATTTGTATTCAAGAGAAGGAGCTGAGCTGCCAGCTCACATACAGGGCAGAAGTAAACGGCTGGAAACCGGGGACCGGCATCTCTCAATTCGGCAATATGGGCTACTTTGCCTGGGTGGTCCCTTTTGCCAGAGCTTCCGTGGAAGGCACTATTACGGATGGAGGCCATACGATACAGGTTAAGGGAGTTGGTTACCATGATCACAACTGGCTGAATTTTCAGTTCCCCACAGTCATCGATTACTGGATGTGGGGCCGGATCTATTCGGAGAGCTATACCGTTTCCTATGCATTCATCCAGTGTAATAAAAAGATGGACAACTATGCTGTGAAGGTGCTGATGCTGGCTGATGGCAGAGAAGTCATACTCAGCACGGGCGAATTTGATTTCAGCAAGCAGGATTTTGAATATAACTCCGGCGCAAAACATAGTTATCCAAAGAAACTGACTATCAGTGTTCCAGATCAACTGGAGGCAAATCTAAGTGTTAAAGAAGTCCTTGAAGCCGAAGATATGCTTAATAATTTCAGCCCGGTTCTGAGGTTCATCGCAAAGAATGTACTGCGGCTAAAACCGGGGTATTTCAGACTGGCCTCAGATTTCGATGTAAACGTGACCCGTGATGGTAAGACCAACAGGGAGATGGGGACGACATTACACGAGATAGTAATGTTTAAATCTGCTGAATAGAAATCCCCTGACCCGAATCCCATAAATTGGAAATCCAGGGTATAGCTGCCCGCATGTATTGAGAAGCAGTCTCGTGATATAATGGCTTCTCTGCATCCTCAGTATCAATTAGCCGTAAAGGAGAATCAGCGAATGCCCAAT
>CAYVBI010000337.1:0-1844 GCA_964448985.1 uncultured Dehalococcoidales bacterium | reverse complement strand
TCGGCGCGCCGGAATTCGGCCAGCACACCGAGGAAGTGCTGCTGGAGCTGGGCTACACATGGGAGGATATCGGCAACTTCAAGGAAAAGAAGGTTATTCTTTAGTTGTTTGCCGGTAACTGAGATAAACTCGGATCGGCCGCCCGGGCGGCAAGGAGAGATCGATGTCTATTCTCACATACGAGAAAAAGGACCATATCGCGTATATTACGCTTAACCGGCCACCGCTCAACACCATGAGCGTTGAGCTCAGTCGGCAGCTTATCAGGGCGCTGCATGATTATGATGCCGACAATGATCTTTATGCCGGCATAGTCACCGGCACGGGGGAACGGTCGTTCTGCGCCGGCGCCGATTTGACCGACCCCGAGCATATAGAGCTGGGTGTGAACTGGGAGGCCGATTACGACTGGCAGCTGGCCAATATCAAGAAACCGCTCATTGCGGCGGTCAATGGCTACTGCCTGGGGGCAGGCTTCACACTGGCGCTGTGCTGCGACATAAGGATCGCCTCCGAGAAAGCTTCGCTGGGTACGCCCGATCAAAAACTCAATACCGTGGACGCCTATGCCTCCATCATGCTATCGCGCATGATACCTGCCTCCACTGCTATGGAAGTGCTTATGACCGGCGACCGCCTGAGCGCGCAGGAATCTTACCGCATCGGGCTGGTCAGCCGCCTGGTCCCTCCCGCGGAGCTGATGCCGACGGCCGAGGCCGTTGCCAAAAAGATCTGCGGTAACGGACCGGTAGCGCTGTGGGCCTGTAAAGAACTGAACAGGCGGACCCGCTACATGTCGCTGGACGACAGCCTGAGCCTCTTCAAATCCATCACCGGGCCCATTCTGAAAATGGATGACACCAGGGAGGGCATAACGGCTTTCTTCGAGAAGCGTCCGCCCGCCTGGAAATTGAAATAAGCTAATTGGAGGACTTACCATGCAACTGGAAACCGTACTATATGAAAAGATAGATGAAATAGCAATAATTAAATTGAACCGTCCCAAGGTGCTCAACGCCATAAATATGCAGCTCACCCACGACCTGCACCAGGCGCTGGCCGAAGTGGCGCTGGATACAAGCGTGAAGGGGGTTATCCTAAAGGGCGAGGGACGTGCCTTTTGCGCCGGCGATGACCTCTCGGAGAACCCGTTTGGCATAGCTGTCGAGGACCTGCTCAGGCATGTCGAGGTGCTGCAGGATACCACGCGCATCATGCTCAACATGGAGAAATGCATTGTGGCAGCCGTGCACGGCTATGCGCTGGGCGCTGGCTGCGAGTGGGCCATGAGCGCTGATATCCGCATCGCTGCCGAGGGCGCCAAATTCGGCTTCCCCGAGACCAACGTGGGGGCGGGCGTGACAAACGCCGGAACCAAGCTGCTGCCGCTGCTGGTGGGCATCGGGCGGGCCAAGTGGATGATCTTCTCCAATGAGAGGATAGACGCGCGCACCGCCGAGCAGTGGGGACTGGTCAACCAGGTTGTGCCCCTTGAAGACCTGGATAAAACCGCCATGGCCCTGGCTAAAAAGATCGCCGCAAACTCATCGCTATCAATCAAGCTGGCCAAGAAACAGCTCAATTATGGTACATACCAGGACTACGAGCAGCAGATGGAACTGGAAGCCCACGACGTGGTGCTGACCCTGACCGGTATGGAAGCATCCATGAGGGCAAAGGCCGCCCTGGAGAGGACCAAGAAGAAATAAAACCTGGAGATACTGAGATGATTATAGATTTTCGTGTCACGGTTCCTGTAACTGAATGGATGGATCCGGAGGAAGCCAAAAAGGAATTCGCCAATAGCTATATGCGCGGCTACATCGAGTCGGCCTACGAGATAG
>CAYVBI010000336.1:0-1855 GCA_964448985.1 uncultured Dehalococcoidales bacterium | reverse complement strand
CATAATAGGCCTCTTCAATTTGCTCTAAAACAGTCCGGTATTTTACTTCCGATTGGCTTAGAGCCTCCTCCGCCCGCTTGCGGTCGGTGATATCCCTTCCCTCGCCCAGTATGGATAGCGGCCTGCCGTTCTCATCCCTGATCAGGCTGAATGTATTTTCCGCCCAGAAGGTTGTACCGTCCTTGCGGTAAAATTCAAGCTCCAAAGTGCGTGTAAAATTGTAGCCCGGGTCGACCTCAATTTTAGCCATCTCTTCCAAAAACGCATCAGTGGCTATTTTGAGTGACTCAGGTGTTAAATGCTGTTCCAACGGCGTCTCTGCATTCTCCTGAGGAGTGAAGCCACCGACTTTTTGCACGGAGGGACTCTGGTACGTAGTTTTGAGGTTCATATCCATCAGCCATACAATGTCCGTCATGTGCTCCGACAGCAGTTGGTACTGCGACTGACTCTTCCTCAGCGCTTCCTCCGCCTGCTTGATCTCGGTGACATCCTTTTCTAGACAAATAGCATGGGTTACCTTACCGCTTATGTCTTTAATAGCGGAAATAACAATATCGATTATCCTGTGGGTTGTTTGCTGTAATTCAAGGTGAGTCTCTTTTCCGGTGGTATAGTCGATAGTGAAACTAACTGTTTTCCCTTCTTCAAATACACTCTTCACCAAAGGCAGAAAGCCCTGCTCTTTAACCTGTACATCCTGTAGTACGTTATATTTTCCTATAATCTCTTCTTCAGTTACTTTTAATAACTCTTTAAGCGCCTGGTTCATCCTTATTATTGTGCCTTGCGCATCTGAAATCCACAGTGGATTCGGAGCATAGTCGATTATATTATTAAGGAACCTTTCTCTGTCTTTAAGTGCTATCTCCGCCTGTTCGCGCTCGGTAATATCTTGCGCAAATCCTAGCAGACCGACTGCAACGCCGTTTTCGTTAAAGATCGGGATTTTATCCGTCTGCACCCACCTTGTACCGCTGGCGGATTCATACTGTTCTACTATGCTGAGTTTGGGACGTCCTGATTTAAACACCTCCTGATCGTCGTCTGTCATAGCTTGTGCCATCGTCGCCGGGTAGATGTCAAAGACCGTTTTCCCCAAAAACTCGTCTTCAGACATTTTGAGAGCTTCAGCAAATGTCTTATTTACGCGTATGAATTTTCCATTCAAGTCTTTATAGAAGACTATTATCGGCGAAGAATCTACAATGAGCTTGAAATCCCGGCGTTCTTTGTCCAGATTTTTCTCCAGCATCTTGCGTGCGCTGATATCCCCGTAAGTAATCGCCACTCCGAAATTTTCCAGCGGGATAGGCTCGGCGGTAACGTTGATCCATGTGATCTCATTTCCACTTTTTACGATCCCCATCTCCACATTTTCGATACGGCGTTTTTCCCTCAAAGCACGAACACTGGCATATTCGTCGGGCGGCATGGGTGTCCCGTCAGGGCGGATGATCTGCCATTCCGGTCCATCATATTTGCGTTGCAGGTGCTCATCACGCGTGAGACCCAACAGCCGTTCCGATTCCCTATTGGTTTCGACCAGGTTGCCGGCCGCATCCGTGATGCTGATGCCCAAAGGGAAGGATTCGAATAGAACCCTGTATTTTTCCAGTGCGACATGCGCTTGTTCCTCAATCTTCTTCTCAGCAGTGATATCGCTCATGGCAGTGCGAACCACGCAGGTTCCGCTATCCATTTCCACGCGGATGCTGTCAATCCTGGCATAGAGCGTAGAACCATCCTTACGCTTGAGAAGCAGGTCGCAGCTTTGCTTCTCTCCCTGCTTTAAAACGTTTACGAAATGGCGGTCCCAGCGCTCGGCGTCCGCGGGCGCGACGAATTGCCTGAA
>CAYVBI010000335.1:0-1858 GCA_964448985.1 uncultured Dehalococcoidales bacterium | reverse complement strand
CAGATACCTGCTGCAATCGTGGGTATCGTGGTGGAAGCCCAGAAGTTCGGGTTCTGGGAGGCTACGGGCGGCAAGGGTAACTACGTCATGACCCTCAACACCTATGGGCCGGGCATAAAGATCACCGAAAAGACCATACCGTTCTTCGAGAATTTCGAGAAAAAATTCGGGCAGCCCCCCGCCTACACCGCTGCCACCTATGACGCTATCTATATCATGAAGGATGCCATAGAGAAGGGGCAGACCCTGGATGCGGACCTTCTTGTCCCCATCATCGAAAAGACCGATTACCAGGGCACCTCCGGCCGGGTTATGTATTACGGCATGGATTTCGACGCCAAGAAATACCAGGCGCCTCATGACCTGATGTACGGGCCAGGATACGTGACCGGGCTCGGTCTGGAGTGGGTCAACGGCAAGCAGGTCGGTGTGTGGCCGGCGCTCGGAGTCGGGTCCGGCGGATGGGAAAAAATCGATTACCCCGGGATTCAACCCTACACTATAAATCCCGCGGTAGTGGAAAAATTCCAGCAACCGGCGGCTGCGCCCGCAACTCAGTAATAAAGCCTTTACAGGCAATGGCTGGCAGGCTGGGAGCGCATCTCCCGGCCTGCCAGCCTATGAAAATCCAATCATTTGACTGCAATCTTAATTAACCTTATGCAACGAAGCTGACCGGGCTTGCATCCGGGAATAACGTTGCTTGACGCGAAAAATACTGTATAATAAATAAATTTTGTTGGTGGGATGGTTTAGGTAAGCGATGTTTCAGGCCTTTGTGATACAGGCGCTGGTAACGGGTGGGGTTTATGCTCTGCTGGCAGTCGGCTTTTCCCTGATCTTCGGCGTGGCTCGCATGGTGAACCTGGCACATACATCATTCCTCATGCTGGCCGCCTACGGTATGTTCTATACTACCTACAGGCTGGGACTGGATGTATTCACTGCCATACTAATTTCTCTGGTTGCCACGGTTATCATCGGTCTTGTGAGCTACAAGCTGTTCATTGACAGGATACGGGAACACGAAGTGACCGTCATGCTGATTACACTTGCGCTTGCCACCATCTTCCAGGAATGCATGGTACTGGCTTTCGGCGCCCACTTCAGGGAGGCGCCTACCTTGATCCCCGGCTTTATTGAAGTTTTAGGCGTCAAGGTCTCCTATCAGCACCTTCTGACAATAGCGGTAGTGGCAGTGGTACTGTTTGCCATCTGGTTGCTGCTGTCCAAGACAAAACTGGGCATCGCTATCAGGGCCACAGCACAGGATACCGAGGTGGCCAACCTGATGGGCATCAACGTCTCGAGGATACTGCTGTTCGCAATGGGTATCGCTGCAGCGCTGGCGGCCATCGCAGGTATCGTGGTAGCTCCGCTCTGGGTCGTTTATCCCTACATGTGGATGAACCCCCTGGTCATGATTATGGCTATAGTCGTGCTGGGAGGGTTGGGCAGCATCAAGGGCAGCCTTATAGGCGCTTTCATCATCGGATTAGTTGAGGCGGCTGTTGTATTTTACCTGCCCGGCGGTGCGTTTTTACGAGGCGCCATCGCCCTGCTGGTCATGGTGATAATACTGGTGGTCAGACCCGAGGGATTGTACGGCATAGTCTTCGAAGAGGAGAGGTTGTAGGTGTTAAGGAGGCTGTTTAAAGATATCCAGGGCGATATATTCGCCATACCTGGCAGACTCATAGCCTTCATCTTTTTTATAACCCTGTTTTTTATCCCTCTTCTCACACAGGAATCGTACATCCTGTTTGTTCTCATCCTGGTTAATATCTTCGTCATCTTTGCTGTGAGCTGGGATTTCATTTCCGGCTACACCGGCCAGATAAATTTCGGCCACGCATTT
>CAYVBI010000334.1:0-1874 GCA_964448985.1 uncultured Dehalococcoidales bacterium | reverse complement strand
AGACAGGACAAAAGTTCTTCTTTCCGTCCAGTAAGCTCCACCATTGAATCTGAAATTTGTCTCAAGATAAATGATAGCCCCGGGTTTGAGAGAAGAAACAACGTTTTCCTGCTATTTTTCGAGGTAGACTTGCCGGAAAAGCAACATTTCCCCGGGAATCTCAGCATCCATGGCTGTGGTTTTGAGCCCCTTGACTGTAGGTTTAACCAGAGCCAGCTGCTCCGGATAGAACACAGGTACAATCGGCACATCCGCCATTACCATCTTATGAGCTTCGGTCCATAACTGTAGACGCTGGATGTCGTCTGATTCGGACCTGGCCTGCTCGATTAGAGCATCGAATTTGGCATTGCTATAGCCGGTGGTGTTCTGGCTGGCGTCAGTGCCGAACAGGTCAGGTAGCCAATCGTCCGGATCAGGATAATCGGCGAACCACCACCCCAGGTACCATGTATGTTTCCGTTGCTCGACAAGCTGGGTGAAAGATTTGGGTTCCATTGGCTCGAGTGTCAAGCTGATGCCTAGGTTATCCTTCAGTTGAGTCTGTAGGAACTTTGCGATCAGGCTGTTGCCAGCGGTATCGGGATATTGGAATGTGAGCACTGGAAAGTCGCCTGGGTCAGCATAGCCCGCGGCAGCGAGAAGTTCCTTGGCTCTGGTCGGGTTGAACTCGTACTCCCTTCCCAGGCTTGGATCGTGTCCCGGAATCCCCGGAGGAATCCAACTGAGAGCAGGCTTACCCATGCCCTCTCTGACTTTCTCAACTAAGGAAACACGATCGACAGCGGTAGCCAGGGCTTGGCGGACATTGACATTGTCGAAGGGATGCTTTTTGACGTTAAATTCGAGCGCACATGTGGCTAACTGCGGATAGCGCAAGAGCTCCTTACTCAACACCGGGTCGGCCATGACCGCTCCCTCCATCCCCGGGGGCACCCGGCTAATCTCAAGTTTGTTGTTCCTGTAAGCTTCCAGTTCGGCATTGACATCAGTGATCATTGTCATATAGATTTCGGTGAGCTTTGGCTTAGTTCCCCAGTAGTTGGGATTAGGCTTAAAAGTCATATGGTCATCATGTACCCACTCGGTGAGAATATATGGGCCATTGCCAATGTAATGTGGCGGTTCGGTCCATTTGTTACCGTACTGGCTAATAATATCCTCCCGTACCGGGTAGGTCGGCCACAGGGCCATGAGTTGAAGAAAGGTGGAACGAGGCTGTTTCAGGGTTATCTGGAGAGTGAGATCGTCCAGGGCTTTTATGCCTACCGCATTCTTCAGCTGAGTCTTAGTTGCGTCATCTTCATTAGCTGCGCTGTTATAGGCCTCTGCTCCCAGGATGTCAAAGTAGAAAGAGGCATAGGCCGAAGCCACGTCAGGGCTCAGCATGCGCTTGATGCTATATTCAAAGTCTTGGGCTTTGAGTTTCCTGCCGTCACTCCAGGTCACGTCGGGTCGAAGTTTAAACGTGTATGTCATGAGGTCGGTGGAAATGCTGCCATTTGCTAATGAAGGGATCTCCCTGGCTACTGTTGATTTCAAAGATAAATCATGGTCAAAACTTAGCAGGCCCTCGAAAACCTGCACAACCGCGGTGTGTTCCCGGGACCAAGAGACCCGGTTAGGGTCTATAGTAGCGGGTTCTCCAGCGAGGTTGATACGAAGTACCTGGGAGGTAGCAGGAGGGATCACATCCTTCCCGCAGGCAGAGGTCAAGGGTAAAATAGAGCTAATAACGATAATGAAAAGCATGAAGATAACAGATTTGGCGTTCATAGTCACCCCCCCAATATTGCTAGCTTGCCTGATGTTACATCTTAAGATCAAAGATAGCATGTTGGTAGTTATATGTCTATTTACTCATATCTCACTGC
>CAYVBI010000333.1:0-1881 GCA_964448985.1 uncultured Dehalococcoidales bacterium | reverse complement strand
AACGGTTTTAAAGGACGGATTTATCCTGTCAATCCGCGTGAAAGCAGCGTGCTGGGGTTGGAGGCCTTTTCATCAGTGGCGGATATACCGGGTGAGGTCGACCTGGCCGTCGTCACTGTGCCGCCGTTGGGCGTAAAGCAGGTCGTCCGGGACTGTATACAAAAAGGCGTGAGAGCGGTCATCGTGATCACCTCCGGTTTCTCTGAGATTGGAGGCCAGGGAGCGGTTCTTGAAGCTGAAATAAGCGAGATGGCGCGCCGGGCCGGATTGGCGCTGGCCGGGCCCAACTGTGTGGGGCTTGTCAGCACGCATGTTGATCTCTATTGCCATATGATGCCTTTCTATCCCTCGCGGGGTCCGGTGGCCATCGTGGCGCAGAGCGGCAGTGTGGCGGACATGATAGCCAGCCGGCTGGGCGATCACGGCCTGGGCACAAGCCATCTTATTAGCGCAGGCAACGAGGCTGTACTAAACGTGGGGGACTACCTGGAATACCTGGCAGGGGACGATAGAGTTTCAGTCGTGCTGGCCTATATCGAGGGTATCAGGGACGGCAGGCGTTTTTTACAGTCAGCCAAAAAGGTGACGGCACGCAAGCCCCTGATCGTTTTGAAGGCGGGCAACACGGCAGCCGGCGCGCGCGCCGCACTGTCGCACACGGCTGCGCTGGCGGGCGATGACCAGATTATTAATAGTCTCCTGCGCCAGGCCGGCGCTCTCAGGGTGGAAGATATGGAAGAGATGGTGGATGCAGCCTGTGCATTCAACAATCAGCCACTGCCGCGCGGCAACCGGGTTGGGATCATCGCCCCGGGAGGCGGCTGGGGAGTGATGGCCGCCGATGCCTGCACGCAGCGCGGGCTTGATGTCGTCCCACTTGACCGGGCTACACTGGGTAAACTGGACTCCTTCCTCCCGCCGACGTGGTCGCACGGCAACCCCGTGGATACGGTCACCGGCGTGACGGGTCATGCTGCCGAGATGGTACAGGCGCTGCTGGAGAGCCCGGCTATCGACGGCCTGATGGTGCTGGGAGTGGTCGGTGGGCTGCAGTCGATATGGAAATATATCGAGGTGGGGAGTGGCAGCAAGGTCATTACTGACGGTCTCGCCGGCGGGGCCATGGAGCAATTCGATACTTATTACCGTGAGATGATGACGCTCAAGGAGCGATTCGGCAAGCCGATGGCCGTGACACTCATCCTTCCCATAAAAGCAGAGATTATTACTGAGACGGCGTCCCGTCTCACCCGGGAGACCGGCACGACATGCTATACATCTTTCACGCAGGCCGTCAGGGCTTATTCCGCGTTGAGCGATTACGCCGCGTATTTGAGAAAATCCGGGCTGCAGGGCGGGCGGGTTTAAAAGCCCGCCCCTACGTTTTGTCCTGTAGGGGCGTACCTTCAGGTGCGCCCGCGTTCAGGAAATCAATTTGAAGACCGGACGGGCGATCTCGCCTGCGGAGTATTTATCACCGGCGAAGACGGCCGATCCATCCATGCGCACCTTCCGGCCCATGATGTCCATACTGGCCTCCTCCGGCTTGAGGCCGGCGATGTTGCCCATGATCCAGGGCCCCTCATCCAGTTCCACGATCGCTACGATATAGGGTACCTCGGACTCTCGCCCTTCGGCGGCTACGTAGTTGACCGTGAAAGTCTGGATAGCGCCGCCGCCCTTCAATTCAATGGCCTCTAAATCCTGGCCCCCGCATTTGGCGCAGATCAGCCTGGGCTGCGCCGATACCTCCCCGCAGCCGCTGCATTTAAGTCCGCTCAACCTGCCCTGTTTGAGGTTTTCGTTATATTCTTTGAAAGTGAGTTTAGCTTCCACTTTACCGCTCCGTTACGTTTTAATTACCAGCCGCGCCTGAGTATT
>CAYVBI010000332.1:0-1895 GCA_964448985.1 uncultured Dehalococcoidales bacterium | reverse complement strand
CTGCCTGCCGATATCGGGGAACACGTAAAGCACTGACTCATGGACGCCCGCGGCCTTCCCCACATCCAACCTGGGCGGCATGTTTGAGAAAACGAAGTCCACCGGCATAGATGCCACCGTTTCCAGCGGAAGTTTTGAATTCAGCGGCGCCGGTGGACCCTGATCAAGCTCAAGGGCAGATTCAAGCAGATATGCCCGGCCGTTGGTATTGGCCGTGCCGGCAGCAACCTCCCTGTAGCCCTCGGCCAGCATTTCTTTCAACTGTGCCGATAGAAGGCCGGCGGCCAGCCCGCTGTCGTTCAGCTTGGACAGGAGGTGAACCGCCCACCTGGCATCGCCTTCCTTAAGAGCTTTGCGCGCCTCCCCGGCGACTGTATCAGCCCCACCCATCATCTCGATCTCTCTCCTCGCCGCCTCCACATGGCCCAAGGGATACAGCTTGTCGGCCCGGCCGTCAAACCATCCGAGGTCGTCCGTATAGATGGCGCGGGCTGACCAGTCCACCTGGCCGTAGCCTTCCCAAAGGTACGGAAGTGCAGCAAGATGCGCCGGTAGCTTAACGCTTTCGGCAATGGTGTCGATATCTTCGCCTCGGTTGGCGCGGCGGATAACATCATCCCGTACGTACTGGATAGCGTCCCTGTAGTTGGTCAGTATCTCTGCAATTTTTTCCTTGCCGTGCAATATAGAGGTATGGCCGGGGACGAGATGCTCCGGCTCAAGCCTGCGCATATCATCTATACTCTTGATCCATTCATCGGTGGGCCTGGGGCTGGCGCCGCGTATGGTGTACAGGTTGGGGAAAGCCCAGTAGTAATCATCGGCGGCCAGCAGCGTTTTATCATCAGGGATCCAGACTATAAGCTGATCATGCGTCTCCCCGGGAGCTGAATGCAACTCTATCTTCAGCCCCCCGATATCCAGCACTTTCACGTCTGAAAAAGTGTCGGTCGGCATAAGCGGACCCAACTCCGACATATCATCCAGGGTAAAGATGCGCAAAACCGGCCCGACTGCTGAACAGGGTACCTCCTCCCGCGTCAAGTGATAACCCATCTGGCGCATTCCCCGCACCGCCTCCGACCTGCCGAACAAACCGAACTGCTTGAACCAGTGTGCGGTGAATAAATCGGTTGCCCAGATGCGGGTCCCGTTTTCCGCCCAGGCCGTCGTGCCCATAGTATGATCAACGTGGCTATGGGTGTAGATAATTGCCTTCACAGGTCCCGGCGGGGCGGCCTCCGCAAACGCCTGCTTTACGACCCCGGCCGCCACCGGGTTGAGTGAAGTGTCGACTATGATATTGCCATCGTCCGTATGTATGAGCACCGTACTGGCAAGATCGTACCCCTGGGATGCCCATACATGTTCGGATACCCTCTCGATCCTGGGTTCCCCCACCTGCTCCTCGCAGTGCCTGCTGATGGTCTCCAGCGCAGGTGTTGCAGCCGGCTTCTGCTGTTCAACCTGCCCCGCTGTGCAGGACGCGCCGGCAGTCATCATCACCAGCGCTGCCAGCGCCGACAGTAAATAGTGCCGGCCCTCCGTCTGTCTTCTCATAGCCACCCCTCCTTTAATTCAATTTCCTATTCGTCACCGTGCTGACCATGCCCGGAGGCGCGGGCTGAATGGCGGCCACACCCTGCTCCTGTGCCTGATAACCCGGCAGAGCCCCTATCCCGTCTTGCGCAGGTCAGCCCTCAATATCTTGCCCAGTATATTCTTGGGCAACGAATTAATAAACTGGACCTTGCCCGGTGTTTTAAACGAAGGCAGGTGCTGCCTGCAGTGCTCTATGATCTCGTCCTCGCTGCACTGCTCTCCCTGCCGGAGCACTACGAACACTTTTATTTGCTCCCCGTACACCCTGTCCTTGATCCCCACGCAGCCGGCTT
>CAYVBI010000331.1:0-1898 GCA_964448985.1 uncultured Dehalococcoidales bacterium | reverse complement strand
CTCGCTTTTATCTGTGATGTCAACTCGTTGTGAGAAATCACCCTTTCCCAGGCGCCGGGCCGCTGATGTCAGCTCTTTAACGGGCGACAGGATGCGTCGTGACAGGAATAGTGTGATCAGGAAAGCGACAACCACCGCCAGAAATGCCCCGATCAGGAAGTAGCTGCCCAGCTGGCTGTATATGATCTGAAGCGCCGCCAGCCCGATCTCAGACTGATTTAACGGCAGTATAAATAAAAATCCAATCGTTTGTGATTCACCCTTGGTGGCCGTGGCAGGTTCCACTGAATCAGGCGGGGGCGGTACGCGAGGTCCGAAGAACATAAAGAGCTGAGGCTGTGATATCGGGGGCCCGCCCGGCTCGGGATTCCGGTGCTCGGGCGAGTTAGTCAACGTTTTGCTGGAAAAGCTCTCAAGGTTCAATTTTTCGTCGGACGCTTCTGATGACGAATCGGCTATTATCTTGCCGTCTGCATCCGCCAGAATGATCCGGTGTTGGAACTGCTCCCCGATTTGTGTGACCAGCGGTTGCACACCTTCCCAGCTGTTGTTTTCCAGGTAATATTCCGAGACCTGGGATTGTATGCGTTCTATGACCATCCGCTCGATACGATAACTGAATTCCTGAATCTGCTCTACCGTGGCCCTCCATGTCATGAAGAACACCGCGCCTACGGTCAGCAGGATGACCAGTGTGAAAGCAACTAAAAGACGGAACTGCAGGCTATGCTTCAAATCATTCCTCTGATAACTTATAGCCCGCCCCGTAAATGGTCTTTATATACCTGGGGTGTTTTGGATCGGGCTCAATTTTACGGCGCAGATTGAAAATGTGAACATCGATAGCGCGGTCAAAGCTCTCAAAGTCATAACCGAAAGCTTTGTCTATGATCTCCATGCGGTCAAACACCCGACCGGGTTCACGCAGAAAGGCGGCCAGTATTTTAAATTCCACTGAAGTCAGTGTCAGTTTCTTGCCGTTTAGAAGCACTTCCCGCTTGGGGATATTCATATAAAAGGCGCCGTGTCTTATCTCAGCAGGTCCCCGTTCAGCCGGCAGCCGCCTGAAGATGGCGCGCACCCTGGCGGCTAATTCTCCCGGGCTGAACGGTTTGGTTACGTAGTCGTCGGCCCCGGTATCCAGGCCGGTCAGCTTATCTTCATCGCGTGTTCTTGCGGTCAGCATGATGATCGGTACATCCGATTCGGACCTCAGCGTCCGGCATATCTCCACGCCATCAAGACCGGGCAGCATGACGTCCAGTATAACAAGGTGCGGCTGCTGCTCCCTGAACGTGCGCAACGCCGCAAGGCCATCGTAAGCGGTCAGAACCGAATGCCCGTCCCGCTCCAGATACATCTTTACCAGGGCCACTGTCTTGGCGTCATCGTCAACGACGAGAATTTTTCTGCCGCTCATATATTTGGTTACCTGCAAATACTATAGATCAAATCATTATGGCTGCGCCACTATAATGAAAGCTAACAGAATATTATTAAGCAATTATTAACACGAGGATCGTATAAATACCTTGACATATTCACAGACGAGTAGTTAAATAGCATTGATAGTAGTTTGTTTGAGGGTGAGTATAAAACGTTAAAGCGCCGGTGATATCAGGAAAATAACGCCGATTAAATTTTGGGGGGTAGAGATATGGGAAAACTGGGTTTCGTAAGGATTTGCAGTTTCAAAGGCATTTTCAGGTTGTGTTTATGTTTTGTGGTGGTTGGGATCATCATTTTTGGAGCAACCGGGCGTACCGCCGCGGCGTCCACCACGGGAAGCCTGCCGGACATCAGGGCATTCACTGCTGATCCCTTAACATTGAAGGACGGCGATCATGCGGTGTATATGTTTGAGGTGTATGATGCCACGAAAATACAGGTGGTTGAGG
>CAYVBI010000330.1:0-1912 GCA_964448985.1 uncultured Dehalococcoidales bacterium | reverse complement strand
AAAAAGAAAGGAACCTGGTTCCATCCTGCACCTACCCGGCGCGCGATGGCCAGGTTATATCGACGAGCACGCCGAGGCTGGAAAAATACCGCAGGCTCGTGCTGGAACTCCTGTTTACGGAGCGCAACCACCTGTGCGCGTACTGTGTGGCCACAGGCGATTGTGAGCTGCAGAGCCTGGCCTACAAATACCAGATGGACAATGCACGCTACCAGTACGCCTGGCCCAATCAGACCACCGACTCGTCCCATCCCAATATTGTCATGGACCACAACCGCTGCATCCTCTGTGGAAGGTGCATCCGTACTTGTGATGAGATCACCGGCGCGCACGCTCTCGATTTTGGTAAACGCGGCTGGAAGACCAACGTCTGCGCAGACATCAACCAGCCGTTGGGCGAATCCTCCTGTATCTCCTGCGGGGGCTGCTTCCAGGCATGTCCCACCGGCGCCATTTTCTCCAAAATCAGCGCTTACAGGGGCAAGCCCTCAGAGTGCACTTCGGTCGAATCCACCTGCGCCATCTGCGGTGTCGGCTGCGATATCAACGGCCTGGTTAAAAACAACCGGGTAGTCAGGATCGATAGCCCCGACATGACCAAACCTCGCGGCCTTCTCTGCGAGATCGGCAGGTTCGAACCGCTCTATGAAGCTGCAGACAGGATCACCACCCCATTGAAACGTAACAACAAGGGACAGCTTGTAAGCTGTTCTTATGAAGAAGCCTTCGAAGCCATCTCCAAGAAGCTCGGAGCATCCGATGGTATCGCCGGACTGGCTTCGGGCAAGGTCAACTCGGAAGCACTAATAGTCTTTGCCGACCTGATGGATAAGGCCGGCAGCAAACTGGTGGACACGCTGGACGGCGACGATTGCCGGACCGTTACACAGGGCATAGCCAAATTCGACAGCAAGTCCGGACTGGATATAGAAGCAAAGCTCGAAGACATTCTTACTGCCGATAGTATCGTGGTAATAGGCGCACATCCCACCAAGACACATCCGGTAATCGGCTCTTACATAATGCGCGCCGCATCCAAGAACAAGGCGCAATTAATCGTCATCGATCCGCTGCGTAACCCCTTCACATTCCGCGCATCGGTCTGGCTGAAGCCGCCGGAAGGCAAAAAAGAGGACATTATCAAGGCGTTGGGCAGGACCATACTGGACCATCTCCCTGCCAAAGTTGCCGGCGATAAGAGCAAATACGCAGCTGTATTTAAGGAAGCCGATGTCAAGAAGGCAAGCAAGGACCTCGGCATCGACATGCATGATATTGTAAAAGCCGGGGAGATTTTGGCCGGATCCAAGAACGGCGTTATCATCTATGGTAGCGGCATTCTCCAGTATAAAGACGCCGATCTGGTCGCGACAATATTGAACCTTGCGGCTCTCATCGGAGACAAACCAGGGATCATCTCTCTGAAACGTTATGGTAATAGCCGTGGCGCATGGGACCTGGGTTTGGTCAACGCAAAGGGTTCCGTAGCCGCAGACCTGGCCAAGGGCAAGGTCAAAGGCCTTTATCTGTTGCTGGCCGATGACCTGACAAATTCACAGGTCCTGGCCGATAGCATGAAAGGAGTTGAATTCGCAGTAGTTCAAGCCAGCTACCGCTCACCCGTTACCGAGAAAGCGGATGTTGTTCTTCCATCACTACTCTGGACTGAAAGCAAGGGCAGCTACACATCGATTGACGGCGTCAGCAAGAAAACCGTACCCATGGTTAAAGCAAATACCGAGATCAAGACAGATGCCGATACCCTCAAGGAAGTTGCCAGGCACCTGAAAAAATAAACGCCCGAAAGGAGTGAACAGATGGCAAAAGTTAAAGTTGCGACGGTCTGGCTGGAATCATGTGCAGGTTGTCACATGTCATTCCTCGATGTAGATGAATTTATTATCGATTTGTC
>CAYVBI010000329.1:0-1939 GCA_964448985.1 uncultured Dehalococcoidales bacterium | reverse complement strand
TGGATTTGATCGTGGCCAACCTGCCCTATATACCGAATGAGGAACTGGCGGGCCTTCAGCCCGAAGTATGCCTGTACGAGCCAATGCTGGCACTGGACGGAGGCGACGGCGGTACCGCTGTCATCGAGGCTATGATATCACAGGTATCGGGTAAAATCGCGCCTGGTGGAGCTCTCTTCCTCGAGATAGGATCTGGTCAGGGCGAGCGGCTAATGCCCATGGTCAGGGATGTTCTGCCCGGCTGGGAGGTTGCGCTGGTCAAAGACCTGTCCGGTATTAACAGGTGTATGAGAATTAAGCACATAGAGTAATCTGTCAGGCATCGACTGTGAAGTCCACGCACAGGTAACTGGCAGCGATGATAGACGATTTGCCGGACACGTGTACGGGCAGATCAATTAGTGTTTCAACTTGACGTGACGTGTATTCTGCACTGTCTTATAATAAGCGGGCTAATGCAGGTTGCAGAAGGAGGGTCCGATGCCGATACCGCAGCCGTTCAAGACGACTTATGATTGGGACCACATGGAGAAGGTGCTGAGGCGGGAAACGTTGGAGGGGCCGGTACCTATTATCGAGTTGTTCCCCGATGCCGAGATCATGACCGAGGTTACGGGCATCGACTATCCCTCGGCCAGGGCTGTAGAACTTTTCACCAATGCCGGTCAGTTGATCGATGATCAAGAAGCTTTGGACATGGGGATCCGGCTAATTGAACTGAACATAGCATTCAGCAAGGCCATCGGGTACGATTATGTAACGATGATCCCCATCGTCCCGTTGACCAAAACCCGGAGGGAGCTGGCCGCAGATGATGACCCTCGGCGGCAAAAACGTGCCTGGAAGGAAGAGGGTCAGGGTATTATCACCAGCCGCGCCGAATATGAAGAATTCAAGTGGCCTGCGCTTGACCAGATCAGTTTGCTGGCCCTCGACTACGCGGCCGGCTGTATACCGGACGGCATGAAGATTATGGTGATGTATAACGGGATCTATGAGGACCTGAGTGAGCTGATGGGCACGCAGCATATGGCTATAAAATGCATCGAGGAGCCGGAGCTGGTCGAGGATATACTCGAGCAATTGACCCGCCTTGCAGAACATGCCATCGACCTGTCCGCGGCACATGCAGGCACCGGGGCTATTTTTTATTCTGATGACCTGGGCTATAAGGGCGGGACGATCCTGTCTCCACGTTTCCTGAGAAAGTACTATATACCCAGGTTGAAGCGCATTGCCGATGCCTGCCACAAGCACGGCAAGCTGTTCCTGATGCACTCTTGCGGGCAGGTCATGGCCATTATGGATGACCTTATCGAGGCGGGGATAGACGGCAGGCACAGCTTCGAGGACGCTATCCTGCCGGTGGAGCAGTGGTACGACAAATTTCACAATAGAGTAGCTATACTGGGTGGTGTTGATATGGACCTGATGGCCTACGGCACAGAGGAGCAGGTCCGGCAGCGTACGCGCCGGATACTCGAGCACTGCGCCCCGGACGGCGGATACTGTATGGGGACGGGGAACTCTGTGGCTAATTACGTGCGGATCGAGAATTACTATGCCATGATCGACGAAACACGCAAATGGAACGAGGAGCACGGGTATTGAGCAGACAACTTAGATAGGCATGATGCCTTGATAGCGAGAAAGACGAACTGATATTTCAGCTGGTATATAAATACAGCAAGCAGTATGGATTTATGACCATTTCATGTCAGGATTCGACATTCGGGCGGATTTGAAGTCCCCCCCGTTAGCAGACTGCCGCGGAATTGACCGGGCATTCAAAGCGGAGTTTTGACATCCATATAAGGTTATTGTAAACTTTCCGATTGGTTAAATTCTTTAGCCAAATATCGTATTTAGGGGTGATTTGCTACCATGAACATGATCGTCTGCTGTAAACAGGTACTCGATCCCGAAGCAGCTCCAGCCA
>CAYVBI010000328.1:0-1940 GCA_964448985.1 uncultured Dehalococcoidales bacterium | reverse complement strand
TCAGGTTTTTTCGCATTCAGCTCCCGGCAAACAGTGTAAAATTCACCCTTTTTATGCTGTTGTTCCTGTGTAAGTTCGAAATCCATGACGCCTCCTTTATTACTTTACGCCATACCTATTCTGAAGTGTTTATAACATATTGTTATTTCTTCTGTCAAGACAAATTGTCATATTTGTTAATGTTCTATGATTTTGTCACCCCTTAACTGTTCAATGACAATGACACCGGAGGCAAAGGGCAGGATTGAAAGGCTAAGGGGCACTTTCCATGACAGGTTATTAAATCAGCTGCATCTGGATAGGGTAGATAACATTCAGGCAGCCAACGAATACCTGCAAACATTCTTGCCGGCATACAATCTGCGATTTGCTGTCCGGCTGCCCAACCGGGCACAGCTTATTGCAAGCCGGATGAGGGATTTGTACGCGATAAGGTGTTTTGCTTCAAATACAGGGAAACCAAGCCGAAGAAAAATTCACTCGACCCTGATCAAATTAAAGCTAAATTACGTTACAAACCGGCGCTTAACCATACATGGCGAAAAGTCTTTGCGCTACACAACGATAGGGGGTGACAAAATCACTGAACAATTAAGGTGACATTTTCACTGAACAACAACAATACCAAAGCAACTGTACGTCAATAACCTTGACGTTTACATTCATACGCTGCTAAAATGCCCTTTGGCGTTCCCGAAAATTTAACGAGAATCGAGGTATTTAAATGCAGCAACCTGGCCCTGACAAAATCCGCAATGTAGCCCTCCTTTCCCATTCCGGCTCGGGGAAGACCTCCCTGGCCGAGGCCATGCTCTTTGACTCAGGCACGATCAGCCGTATGGGCAACGTTGCCGACGGAACCACCGCCTCAGATTATGACCCCGATGAGATAAAACACAGGATCAGCCTTAACCTCACTATCCTGCCGGCCGCCTGGAAAAACAACAAGATCAACATCATAGATACACCGGGGTACCCCGATTTTGTGGGCGAAGTAAAATCGGCCCTGCGTGTATGCGAGTCTGCCGTAGTAATAGTCTGCGCGGCCTCCGGTGTGGAAGTGGGCACTGAACAGGTATGGAGCTACGCTTTAGAGGCCGGGATACCGCGTCTTATTTTTGTCAATAAGATGGACCGAGAGAACGCCAATTTCGCAGGCACGCTGGAACAGATCCAGGATAAACTGAGCGCCAGATGCCTGCCCATCCAGATCCCCATCGGCTCTCAGAAAGCTTTCAAGGGAGTCATCGACATCATAGCTAAAAAGGCCTATGCCGGCGCGCCGGCCAAGGAGATAGAACTGCCCGCCGCTATGGCTGCCGAGGTGGATAGCGCAAGGGAGAAGTTGATCGAGGCGGTGGTGGAGGCCGATGATGAGATTATGACACGTTACCTCGATGGCGGAGAGATCACCCTCGACGAGATATATAAATGCCTCAAGTCATCCACCTTGCAGGGAACTGTCATCCCGGTGCTTGCAGGTTCCGGCCTGACCAATAACGGCGCAGTCGGCCTGCTGGATGCAATGATCGAATACCTGCCGTCCCCTGCTGCGGCAGGCCCATTCAAGGCAACCAATGCTGCGGGCAAAGAGGAGGAGGTCAAGCCGGCCGCTGAATCACCTCTTACCGCCCTGGTATTCAAGACTACCACTGACGCACACGTAGGCAAGGTAAGCTTTTTCCGTGTTTACTCCGGCGTGCTTTCCAGCAACTCGCAGGTCTGGAATGTAAATAAAGGAGCAGTCGAGCGCATCGGCCAGGTCTCGATCCCGCACGGTAAGACACAGGAGACGGTCAACCAGGTCGGCACAGGCGATATCGGCCTGGTGGTCAAGCTCGCCAATACTGCGTCGGGCGACACGCTGGGTGCTAAGGAACATCCCCTCAAGCTGAGCCCGATCAACTTCCCGCCGCCTATCCTGAGCAAAGCCGTCCATC
>CAYVBI010000327.1:0-1942 GCA_964448985.1 uncultured Dehalococcoidales bacterium | reverse complement strand
ATGCTCCTTTTCCCCAAGCTGTGGGACGTCGTCTCCGATCCCATCATGGGGGCCCTCTCCGATGTCACGCGTTCACGCTTCGGCAGGAGGCGGGTGTACCTGCTTTACGGGGCGGTGCCCTTCGGATTATCGTTTTTCATTCTCTTCCTTGCGCCCGGCTTTCAGATGGAATTCGCCAACGCGCTCCAGGTATCTCTGCTGTTCGCCCTGGCCTGTACTGCTTTTACAGTGGTCAACGTCCCCTATGCCAGCATGGTGCCGGAGATGTCCGACGACTATAACGAACGCCTCTCCATAGTCTCCTTCCGCATGACCTTCGCCTCCATCGGCGCCCTGCTGGCCGGCGGCCTGACCATGGCGCTGGTGACGGCCGGCGGAGGCGGAGCGGACGGCTTCCGCTATATGGGCGGCATTTTTGGCCTGGTCATAATCGCCTCCTGCCTGTGGTGCTTCTTCGGCACGGGCAAAGCGCCTTCGCTGCCGCCCCATAAAGAGATGCCTCCTATCAAAGAACAGATCAAGGTCGCAGTACGCAACTATCCGTTCGTGGTGCTGATGACAAGCTATTTCCTGCAGGCGCTGGCCATCGGCGTGATGATGGCCGGATTTGTCTACTACGTGAAATACGCCATGGCCTTGCCCGAGACGGCCATGAATATCGCTTTCCCCATCTTCATGGTGACCGGCGTCATCTTTATTCCTATCTGGCTGGCAGTGGGCAAAAAACTGGGCAAGATAAAGTCTTACTATATCGGCCTGGCCATATTTACACTATCGATGGGCTCGCTCTTTTTCACCAGCGCTTCCCAGCTATGGCTCTTCTACGCCCAGGTATTTATAGCGGGTATAGGCTTCTCCAGCTTCCAGCTTTTCCCATTTTCCATGCTGCCCGATACGATAGAATACGACCAGTTGCAGTCGGGGATGCGCCGTGAAGGCATCTTCTCCGGTATGTGGTCGTCCGGCCAGAAGATCGCCTACTCGGTGGGCCCACCCATCGTGGGCTTCGCCCTGGCCCTCTCGGGTTTCGTCATGGACGGGGTTCAACCCGAGAGCGTGGCCACCGGTGTGCGCATCGTCTTTTGCCTCTTCCCTGCGGCCATGATCCTCCTCAGCTTCCTGCCTTTCAGCAAATACAAGATGACCGAGGAGGAGTTCGAGAAGGTCAAGGCAAAGATATCGGGAATAAGCAAATCGTAGGTGCGTACCTTCAGGTGCGCCCGGCCGGCCTAAACGGACAGGCCTGAAGGCCTGTCCCTACATATCTATGCAGGATAGGCTTTCTCGCCCAGCGCCATGCGTACCAGGTCCGTGATGAAGATTTTGCGCAGTCCACGTTCGGTTGTGGGACGCCTGAGCACACGGTCGCACATGGGGCAGAGCGTAACCAGCGCGTCGGCCCCGCACCTGATAGCGTCGTCGACGTTTTTGGCCTGCACCTCGGCTGCCAGCTGTGGATAAACCTTGACGAAGGCGCCGGTGCAGCACAGCGCCTTTTCCCTCTCATATTCCCGCTTCGGCCGCTCCACGCCTATAAGATCGAAAATCTCGTCTACGAAAACATCCTTGGCGGGAGTGTAGCGCGATGCGCAAGGCCGCTGGTAGGCCACCTTTACGCCCAGCTTTGTAATCTTGCTTTTATTATCGCGCAGGTAGTTGCGCATGTATTCGAGGATGTGCATGTACTTAAAAGGCACTTTTATGCCGTAGTCCCTGACCTTGGCATCGACCATAGCATAGCAGTCATCATGCAGGAAGATGATCTCATCGCCAAGTTTGGCAACGTTGTCGATGAACTTGCGGGCATTTTCGGCCAGCGGCGTTTCCATCCCGGCATGTACATAGCCCACATAGCAGAAGTACTCGCCACCTTTGGCGATGGTCAGACCGTCGAACATCTGACCGCCGATGGCATCCGGCGGCAGCGACATCTCCATCACGC
>CAYVBI010000326.1:0-1947 GCA_964448985.1 uncultured Dehalococcoidales bacterium | reverse complement strand
AGATGATCCCGCGCCGGCAAAACACCAGACCCATCTTGGCGTTGGTTGAGGCGATACGGATATCCATAGGAAATGTCATGGTTATGCCGAAACCCACCGCCGGCCCGTTGATGGCCGCTATAAGCGGCTTCTTCATATCGTATATGCGCAGCACGACGATACCGCCCTCATCCCGGTGTGGCTGATCGTCCTCTCTGCCCATAAACCTTTCCATAAAGTACGAAGCATCCCCTGTGTCTCCCCCCAGGGCCGCCCCTGCGCTGAACGCCCTGCCGGCTCCGGTGACTATTATGACACGCACTTCATCATCGTTATCCGCGCGATCGAACGCATTCAGAAGCTCCACGCAGGTCGACGATGTGATCGAGTTCATCTTGTCGGGATTGTTGAGCGTCAGCGTGAGAATACCCTCCGACACCTCGTATTTAAGCTCCTTGTACTCCATGGGGTCCTCCTTATATGCAGAATTGAGCGGGCTTTGCAACTCAGGCCCGGATGAAAACGACTGTATACTTACACCTGAATGGATATGCCGTGGTCCCTCAGATCGGTGAGTATCTCAAATGCCGCCCGATGTCCCGTATACAGGAGATCCGACACTCCTTTGCGGGCCCCCTGTTTATAGGAGATCCTGAGTTCGCATGAAGCCAGTTTGCTGTTCAAACAGTGTTTGCTCCCGCCCGGCGGATTATAGTAATTGAGACCGGCGAACAGCTCCCTCCCGGCATGCATCCGGCCTTTGATATCAACCTGGTCGTCGGATGACGCGAAATGCCAGCTGAAATAGGTGAATCCACCGTCCGCCTTGATTGACTGCACTATGCTGTTGAGCTTGTATTCCTGCCCTTTGTGCCTGAGTGCGATGAGCGTCATGCGCGGGGTCCAGAAGGGCCCTATTTTGACCCTGGCCGTGGCTACCTCGAGGAAGCTGGCCGGGCTGTTATCGAATCCGGCGACCTGCCCCCAGGCGTAAAGGTCGGTATGTTTGGAGCCCCAGTTGTGGTTCTGGCTGCCTATCCAATTCTCAACCTTGATCTGGACGCCGTCGACAGTCAAAGTGCCATTGAAGCCAGCCATGGGAAGCGGGACGCAAGCTTTGGCCTTGGGGAATTTGCCTGGATACATTTTCAGCGGCAGCAGGAAGAGCGGCTGACTATTGCCACCGTAACCTAGGTCCCAGGATATGGTGTGATTATGGGAAGTGGCGCTCCCGCTCAGCCTGTCTTTATTCAGGAGGGCATCCCCGACCCTGACATCGATCCCCGTGCGGCTGAACGAGCACTGGCCGATAGGCAGTTCCTTTTTCACGGCTATACTGGACGAAGTTTCGCCGTTGAAATAAACTGCCCAGAGCTCGCCGATGGCTTTTTCGGGATTACCGTGAGGATTGAATATGGTATATCTTATCCAGAAAGCCAGGGACCGCTTTGGGTGGTTGGCGCGCAGGAAATAGCTTTCATAGTGACCTGTCCGCTGACCCGGCTGGTAGGTGGCGTAATTGGCGGCGCTTAACCAGTCTGTCTCGGTTATCTTCATCATTTACCTCCCAGGGCCTCATAATCATAACTTAAAACCGGTTAAAACTAAATACCGCCCTCGATGCAGTATTCCCGCAATGTGTTGAGAGCTGCGAAGAACTCCTTCATCATGGTACCCACGGGGTACATACCGCGCCTGGTGACTGAGATCATGCCGTTTTTCTCCCGGATAACGCCCGCAGTTTTGAAGAAAAGCAGCTCCGCCCACAGCCTGGTGTGGATGTCGGCATTGAAGCGCTGTCTGAACTGCTGGGTGTTCAGGCTCATGCCGAAAAACCTGGTCAGCATGTAGTAACGGTATTGTTCGGTAGCGGAGAGACGCCGCGAGCGCACTATGGGCAGCCGCTGTTCCGAGATCAGCTTATGGTAGCCGTCCAGCGAGAAGGAGTTCACCAGGAAATCCCCTCCC
>CAYVBI010000325.1:0-1948 GCA_964448985.1 uncultured Dehalococcoidales bacterium | reverse complement strand
GGCAGCGGGCAGACGTTCAAGTGAGCCGTCGTGAGGGAATAGGTCCGCTTTCTCCGCCATGGTCAGTGCCTCCCTGCGTGTTTTGGTGGCATTATATCACAGCTTTCACATCCAGATTAATGCCGTTTTAGCGATTTCCATAATCCATATGGTACAATTCGAAACAACAATATGGGAGGTAGGTGAATTGCTGTTATTTGAACCGCTGGAGAGATGGGCGAAGGAGCTTCCGAATAAGGAAGCGATAGTTTTCAAAGACAAGAGGATCAACTACGGGGAGTACAACAGGCAGACGGATAGGGTGGCGCGGGGGCTTCTTGCTTTAGGGGTGGCCAGGGGAGATAAGGTTGCTATCTGGATACCCAACCATCCTGAGTACGTTTACAGCTACCTTGCATGCGCCAAAATAGGCGCTATCGCCGTGCCGATCTCGATACGCTTTATGGGGCCTGAAGCTTCGTTCATTATCCACCACTCGGATGCTACGGTATTAATCATGGATCATGCCTTTGGCTTTTTAAATTACGTAGATATCATCAATTCGATCAGGGCAGACATATCCAAGATAAATCACGTCGTCGTGCTGGGGGCGGAGGAAAATGCCGCGAAGATCAAGGGGGCTATCAGTTTTGATGCTTTTCTCAAGGCCGGAGAAAATCTGGATAAAGAATTGAACAAGCGTAAAAAAGAGGTGAAAGAGGGTGATACAGCGTTAATGCTATTTACATCGGGGACGACGGGGAAGCCCAAATCACCCGAGATCACACATGACAATATCACCAGTTATCTCAAAGCGCAAGTTGAATTCAGCGGTTTGTGCCAGAAAGACCGTTTATTAATGGACCTGCCGAATAACCATGCCGGCGGCTCGATAATGGCAATACCAGGCATGCTGTATGTAGGCGGCACTTTGGTGATGCAGGATGCCTTCGTGCCGGGTGATGTGCTTGCAGCTATTGAAAAGGAAAAAATCACCTATATCGGTCAGGTGCCAACGCAGTATATCCTGATGCTTATGCAGCCCGACTTCGATAAATATGATATGTCCAGCCTGTGCGTATGCATCGCAGGTGCGGCGCCGGTGCCACCCGAGTTGGTATACCAGTGCAGGGAGAAGATGGGTGTAACCCTTACAGTTGGATATGGGCTGACCGAATCCACGGCCCTGGTGACTTTCACCAGGAAGGATGATCCTATCGAGAAGATTGCGACAACAATTGGAGTTCCACTTCCGGGTGTGAAGATCAAGATAAAAGATGACGCGGGCAAAGAGCTCCCCCCCGGGCAGGTAGGCGAAATCTGCATTGGCGGGAAAGTGGTGATGAAAGGCTATTATAAGGCGCCTGAATTGAACGCCCAGGCGATAGCAAACGATGGATTTCTTAATTCACAGGATATTGGCTTCATCGATGCAGAAGGATACCTGCACATTTTAGGCCGAAAACGCGAGATGTATATCAGAGGAGGTGAAAACGTATTTCCGCCTGAAATTGAAGATGTGCTGTATAAGCATCAAAACGTCATGTTTGCTGCTGTGCTGGGATATCCTGATGCAATCCTCGGCGAGAAGGGAAGGGCTTACATTGTAGTCAAGCCTGGCACTGTCGCCACCTCCGATGAGATAAAGGATTACTGCCGGCAACATTTGGCGAAATACAAGGTGCCTGACGATGTGGTATTCCGCGAGAGCTTGCCTCTGACACCACTGGGCAAAGTACACAAGTTCCTGCTCTACGAGGAAATTAAAAAAGAATCCGGAAAATAGTGCAATAACTTAATCTGACCTGCTTAATCCTTATGTGGACGCACGCAAGGATTAAGCAGGCGATATTATTTCATGACGTAGAAGGAGTGTGCCATGGACTATGAAGGTTTGTTGCTCGAGATTAAAGGCAAAGTTGCATTGCTGACGTTGAACCGGCCTCGGAGAATGAACTCCCTGACCAGG
>CAYVBI010000324.1:0-1957 GCA_964448985.1 uncultured Dehalococcoidales bacterium | reverse complement strand
TCTTGTAACCAGTATCACGATTATGCCTGCGGCCAGTCCTACCAGGGCCACCATCCAGTTGATGACCAGCAGGCCGCCAATGAAGCAGGCCACGCCTTTGCCACCCTTGAACCCGATATAGGCCGACCAGTTGTGCCCGACCATTACCATAATAGCAGCCAGGCACTGTGCGGTCTGGATATGAATATCATGGCCGGCCACGATAAAAGCGTCATCGCCTATAATCAACATGCCGAGCCAGACGGCCAGAGCAGCCTTACCCAGGTCGAGCAGCGCGGTCATGATACCCATCTTCGTCCCCAGCGTGCGGAAGACGTTGGTAGCGCCGATATTTCCACTGCCGTGCTTCCTGATATCCACATGGGCTATGTTTTTGCTGATGATGAGTCCGAAGGGGATGGCGCCCAGCAGGTAGGCGACAACGGCTATGGCGAGGAATTTAAAGGCTAATATCACGAGATCTTTCCTCCGGTTTTACTTGACCTCCGGGAGGCCTTTCTGAATAGGAGCTTGAGCGATGTACCGTAGAAACCAAACGTCTGGCGCAGCCTGTTCTCCAGGTAGCGCTCATATGAGAAATGCACCAGCAGCGGATCGTTCACCAGGAAGGTGAAGGTGGGCGGGTTGGTGCTGCCCTGGTAAGCCCTGTAGACTACTAATCTTTTAGTGCCATGGGGCGGCGGGGCGTGCGAGGCCACCGCCTCTTTGACCAGCCCGTCGATCACGTCGTCGGGCAAGAGCTTCTGCCTCTCATCCCAGGCTTCAAGGGCTATCGGTATGATGTTTTTCACGCCCAGTCCGGTGAGGGCGGAGACGAATAATATAGGGGCATGCGCAATGAACTTCAAGCGCTTATCCACGGCGGCCACGTAGTCATCCCGGGTATCCTGGTCCACCAGGTCCCATTTGTTGATGACCAGCACGATGCCCTTGCAGGCCTCCTTGATGTAGCCCGCTACGTGCGTGTCCTGCGCCGTGATGAACTCCGTGGCGTCCATGACCAGCATAGCCACGTCGCAACGATTGATGGCGCGCAGGGTGCGCACCAGCCCGTAATACTCCAGGCCCACGCCGGCCTTGCCGCGCTTGCGCATGCCCGCTGTATCGATCAATACGACCTCCCTGTCGCCGTATTTGACCACGGTGTCCGTGGCGTCCCTGGTCGTTCCCGCGGTGGGGTCAACGATAGTGCGCTCCGACCCGGCGACGGCGTTGACCAGCAGGGACTTGCCGACGTTGGGCCTTCCGACGATGGCCAGCCTGGGCTTTCCCGCCTCCTCCACCGCTTCGACCTGTGGAGGCAATTTGCCGACCACGGCCTCCAGCAAATCGTGAATGCCGCGGCCGTGGTGCGCACTGATGGGCAGGGGATCGCCCAGCCCGAGCTGGTAGAACTCCGCTGATGAGCTCTTCTGCCTCTCGGTCTCAGCCTTGTTGACTGCCAGCACCACCGTTTTGCCCAGCCTGCGCAGATCACCGGATATCTCAGAATCGGCGGCGATCAGGCCGTCCCTGGCATCGACAACGAAGATTATTAAATCGGATTCGGCGATGGCCGCCTCCACCTGCTTCTTCACCTTGCGGCCCATCTCGGAGCCCGGCATGGCCTCCAGACCGCCGGTATCGATAAGCGTCACCTCGTGATCGAGCATGTCGACATCGGCGAAGATGCGGTCCCGCGTGGTGCCCGGCAAATCTTCCACGATAGCTATGGGGGCGCCGGCGATACGGTTAAAGAGTGTGGACTTGCCCACGTTGGGCCGTCCCACTATGCTGACTATAGGATTCATGTGTGCGCAACCATTCTAATTCATAAGGCGATATAACTTAATACGTAACACTACGGAAATCGGCGCCCGGACGGGCTTATTTATATAGCTCGGCCAGCAGCGTGCGCTGGAAATGCAGGCGGTTCTCCGCCTGGTCGAAGATGACTGAGCGGTATTTATCGATAATG
>CAYVBI010000323.1:0-1960 GCA_964448985.1 uncultured Dehalococcoidales bacterium | reverse complement strand
CCACGGCTGCCAGCAGGTGCGCCCCGAGTACGGCTACGACGACCGCGAATACCCGGACTGGCTGGACCAGATATCCAAAGCCCTGGGGGCGGAGCCGGTCAATTTCCCGCTCAAGGCCAAGTGCTGCGGCAGCTCGCTGGTCATCTCCGAGACCGATATGGCGCTGGACCTCATCCACCGACTGCTGGAGAACGCCAGCGACAACGGCGCGCAGACTATTGTTTCCACCACCTGCCCACTCTGCCATACCGCGCTGGACGCCTACCAGCCGGCGGTCAACAGCAAATTCAAGACGCATTTCAACCTGCCGGTGCTGGCGGTGCCGCAGCTCATCGCAGTGGCGCTGGGATTCGATTTCAAACAGGCCGCCCTGGACGGCAACATCGTCTCACCGCGCAAGCTGCTGAACCCTTACTTCAACGGCAAGGCGCCGGCCGCCACGGACAAAGAGCCGGCGCAGAAAACCGCCGCATGAAGATCCTGGCGCTGGGCATCGGCAATCCCATCCTGGGCGATGACGGCGTGGGCTTTCACATCGTCGAAGCACTGAGGGCCGATCCTCCCCCCGGCGACATCACGTTTGAATGCGTGGACGCCTCGGGATTCGCCCTGCTCGACTACATAGTGGATTACGACCGCGTGGTCATCGTCGATGCCATCATGACCGCAGGCGGGAAGATCGGTAAGGTCTACCGCCTGGGCCTGGACAACTTCCGACCCAGCAAGCATACCATCTCCCCCCATGACACCGACCTCCCAACCGCGCTGCATCTCGGCGCCACCATGAAGCTCAAAATACCGCAAAAGATTGACATCGTAGCCGTTGAGATCCCCGCCGTTTACGAGTTCTCGCAGAGTCTATCGATCGAGGTGGAGAAGGCCGTGCCGGAGGCCGCTGAGCTGGTCAGGCAAATACTGATCGAGCGGTACGGCTGGAAAACCGGCGCCGGCGCTTGCCGGTATTTTGTCTCCCACATTCATAATCTGTATAATTATGCTTCAACGAAAGGGAGTGCACTCATAAAATGACAGCCGTGCTTATCAGTGGACTGGAGGTCGCGGCCTCCATCCGAAGTGAACTCAAGGCACGTACGGCCAGGCTGGCCGCGCGCGGCGTCGTGCCGCGCCTGGAAGTGATACTGGTGGGGGACGACCCCGCCTCCGTGTCGTATATTAAGTCCAAGGAGAAAGGCTCAGCAGAGGTGGGCATCAAGGAGAACACCACGCACCTTCCCGAGGATACGTCCGAGCAAAAGCTGATCGCGCTGCTGGACCGCCTTAATAGCGACGACGCCGTGGACGGCATACTGGTACAGGTGCCTCTGCCCGCCCACATCGATACGGAGAAGGTCCTCTACCATATATCCCCGGCCAAAGACGTGGACGGGTTCCACCCGGTTAACCTGGGCAAGCTGCTGCGCGGGGAACCCTGCTTCCTGCCCTGCACGCCTCATGGCATTCAGCAGATGCTGATGCGCAGCGGCCACGATCCCGCGGGAAAGCACGTGGTCATCTGCGGCCGCAGCAACCTGGTGGGCAAACCGCTGGCCGCAATCCTCTTGCAGAAGAAAAAGGGCGCAAATGCCACGGTCACCGTGGTGCATACCGGCACGGTCCACCTATCCAGCTTCACCAGGCAGGCCGACATACTGGTGGCCGCCATGGGCAAACCCCTGTGCATCACGGCTGATATGGTCAAGGATGGCGCCGTCGTAATAGACGTGGGCGTCAACAGGGTACCCGACTCGACCAGGGAGCGGGGATATCGCCTGGTCGGCGATGTGGATTTCGAGGCGGTCAGACAAAAGGCGGCGGCCATCACGCCCGTTCCCGGCGGCGTGGGACCCATGACCGTGACAATGCTGCTGCAGAACACCATCGAAGCCGCGGAAGGCCGAGAGGGACGGACTTAAGGGAGATTTATTGCTATGCCTTATGACCCGCTGAAAATGAGCGACTG
>CAYVBI010000322.1:0-1963 GCA_964448985.1 uncultured Dehalococcoidales bacterium | reverse complement strand
ATAGTGCCTCATAGCTTATCCCAAGGTGTCACTAATGTATCTGACCCTGCACACCGGGCGGGAGAAGCCCGCCGGGCGTCCGATGTAGCAGCAACGTGATAATGTCCTCTTTCTGCAAAGTAAAAATGTCCTGTTAGGAGTGGGGATGGGGTAAGGTTCTCCAACAAGGAGAACCGGGATGAGAGAGGACATTGTCGAGATGACGAAGCGGGATCTGGAACGTTGGCAGGTGATCCAGAGGGTTATGTTGGGGACGTTGACGCAAGCTGAGGCCGGCGAGGTTCTGGGCCTATGTGAGCGTCAAGTGCGTCGGCTGGTGAAGAAGGGCAGGAAGAAGGGGGCTCGGGGCCTTATCCACGGGAGTCGGGGGAAGCCTTCGCCGCGGAAGATGGCGGAGGAGCTGGAAGATCGGATCACGGCGATCATTCGGACAAGGTACCCGGACTTCAGTCCGCTGCACGCGGCGGAGAAGCTTGCGGAGCGGCACCGGATCGAGGTGAGCCGGGAGAAGGTCCGCCAGGTGATGATGTCGCACGGACTGTGGAAGAGACGTCGCGCCAGGAAGGAAGCGCACGTCTGGCGGGAACGGAAGCATCATGTCGGGGAGATGGTACAGATGGACGGTTCTCATCATGCCTGGCTTGAGGGCCGAGGGCCGCGGCTAGTTCTGATGGGCTACGTGGACGACGCCACGGGCCGGTTCTACGGCCGTTTTTACGACCATGAAGGGGTTTATCCGGCGATGGACAGTCTCCGGCGCTATATCGGGCTTTACGGGCTTCCTCTGGCCATATATCTGGATAAGCACAGCACCTACAAGACCACCCGGCAGGCGGACATGGACGAGCTCCTCCGAGGCGTCCAGGCCGAGACGCAGTTCGAGAGGGCGCTTGGAGAACTGGGCATCCAGATTATCCATGCCCACTCTCCGCAGGCCAAGGGACGCGTGGAGAGGGTCTTTAAAACGCTTCAGGACCGTTTGGTCAAGGAGATGCGGCTGGCGGGGGTAAAGAGCCTGGAGGAAGCCAACGTCTTCCTCGAGCATTATCTGGACACCTTCAACCGACGGTTCATGAAGGAGGCTTTGGAGCCGGGCGACCTTCACCGGTCGCTGCCGAAGTCGGTCAACCTGGACGATGTGTTGTGCATCAAGGGGGTGCGGACGATCAACGAAGGCTACCTGGTGAAGTGGCGGAGCCGGACGTTCGTGCTCGCGAAGGGCTCCTTGACGCTCCGAAGGCAGAAGGTGACGGTCCTGGACCGGTTCGACGGCCGGCTGTCGCTCCAGTTCAAGGGCCGGGACCTGGACTATCGGGAGATCCAGGAGCCACGACCGGTGGCGCCCAAGCCGGTCCTGGCTAAGCCAAGGCGTAAACCCCCGAAGTACTACCCGCCGGCGACCCATCCCTGGCGGCATCAGAGCTTCGGAGCTGGGTATCCATGAGCGAACCGGACATTTTCATTTTGCTAACGACAGGACATTTTCACTTTGCGTTGACAACACCCCGCCGTGCGTTGACTTTCTGCGTCCCATTTGTTATGAAAGTCCAAAGGAGCGGATATATGCAAGCCATAGGACTGACGTTCGTCGATTGGCTGATCATCGCCATCTATTTCGGCTTCGTCCTGGGCATCGGGTTCTACCTCCGCCGATACACGAAGACCGAAGAGGACTTCTTCCTGGCCGGGCGCAAGAACAGCGCCTGGGTGGCGGGCCTGGTGGGCCTGGCTCATCTGCTTCGTCGTGACCATTGTTGTCAGCCTGTTCACGAAGAAGAAGCCGGAGGCGGAGCTGGCCGGCCTGGTCAAAGGCCTGACGCCCGCGGTCGCCGGTCCGCCGGTCCCTCTACTCAAGAGGCCTGGATTCTGGGCCATTCTCTCGCTCGTGATCCTCGCAGCGCTCAACATCTGGTTCTGGTGAGGCAGGGAGGCAGAATCATGAACGAACTCAACGAACCCAAGA
>CAYVBI010000321.1:0-1963 GCA_964448985.1 uncultured Dehalococcoidales bacterium | reverse complement strand
AAGAATATCCGACGGTACGTTCATTTTTCCGACGTCATGGATGCTGGCCGCCATCTTGATATGCTCAACACGGGCACCGTCCAGCTTCATTTCACTGGCTATAGCACTCGCCAGGCCAGCCACACGTTCCTGGTGACCTGCAGTGTACGGGTCTCGCATCTCCACGATTTTAGCCATAGTATTTATGACGTCATGCAATGTCTTTTGAAGTTTAGTGATGGAAGCTTCTCGCTCATCCTCTGCCTTCCTCTGCTCGGTCATATCGCGGCTGTAAACCAGTGCGGCGTATATCTTCCCCGCCTGGTCGGCAAGCGGGATTTTATAAGTGTCGTATATGTGCAGTGAGCCATCGACCCAGGAAATAAAGTTCCTGGGGTTGTGCACTATTTGCCCCTTAAAAGCCTGCTCGTCATCCTGGTGGTACCCGCGGATGCCCTTATCCGGGTTGCCCAGGCACATCTCTTCGGAAAACAAGTCAGTGTCTGCCTTGCCTATTATATCTTGGGGCATTAAATGCTGCGCCTCAGTGAAGCTTCTATTGACCAGCAAAAATTTGTGCTGTAAATCCTTGACGTACATCCAGTCTGGTGTTGAGTCTATTACGCTCTGCAATAGCATCTTTGAGCGCAAGATGGCCTCATCTGCCTGTTTGCGCTCGGTAATATCACGGGCAATACCCTGAAAACCGATTAGTTCTTTGCCTTCATAATAAGGGGCTGAGAGAATTTCAACGTAATGCTGATTCCCATCCTTTCCCCTCACCAAGTATTCTGCAGCTTTATTGGGAGCTTTTCCTATTAATATATCGGCAATTCTCTTTTTATGAATATCTACATATTGCTCAGGGACAATGTCCCAGATACTCATAGAAAGAAGTTCCTCTTCGCTGTATTTCATGTTTTCACACATGATCCTGTTGACTGACAGGAACTTACCCCCCAGATTAACAACAAATATGCCATCCGGACTCTGAGTAACGAGAGTACGATATTTCTGCTCGCTCTCCCGTAGCTCATTTTCTGTCCTCTGTTGTTTTGCTACTACATCTTCAAGCTGCAACACCTTCTTTTCCAGCTTGCGGGCCAGAACCTCGTTGTACCGTTGCATTACTTCCGTCTCATCTCCCCGGGATTGCTTATGGGAACCGGGCTTTTCCTTAACAGGATCAGCCAGCACTTCCTGCACAATTTTTACCAGCTCCTTGGGCGATTGCGGCTTGATAACAAACCGATCGGCTCCCAGACTCAGGGCGAATTGTTCATCCTTGGGATCAGTGTACGTAGCAGTATAAAAAATAAGCGGGATATGGTTCAGCAGGTCATGCGCTTTGCAACGCCGGCACAATTCAAAACCGTCCATTTCCGGCATAAGTATATCTGTGAGTATCAAGTCAGGCGGATTTTTAAGCGCCAATGCAAATGCCTCAACCCCATTCCGGGCTGGGATCACTTCATAACCACAGCTTTCCATGACTGTCTCCAGTAAAAACAAGTTCTGGTCGTTGTCATCTGCAACTAATATTCTGGTCACTTCATATTCCTTGCGGAATCAGTGCCGGGGGAATACTTATCGATTTGTGCAAGGATGGTGCCCAGGCCACCTGGTTTTTTTATATAACCGTTGCAACCTGCACTTCTCTCCTCGCCTGCTTCCCTCAGCAAAAACGCATCTGTTGTCAACCAAACCCACTCACTGAGTCTATTCTATTTCTTTCACATTGATACTTCAACTGCGTATAATCCATCTGAGGTCGCAGGCCAACTCGTTTGCTCAAATAATCGCAAGATAAAAATACTTCCATTATAGACTTGCTGAATATGAAAACCGATGTTGATATAGGAAATGACTGTTACAAAAAAATAAGCGGGGGTCAGCATATGCGTGAAAAGACAAAGAAGGCAACTTTTTACCTGCATATTAAGGTATTGGATGCAGTGGACGAAGTGATGTCCCGGGGGATGGT
>CAYVBI010000320.1:0-1966 GCA_964448985.1 uncultured Dehalococcoidales bacterium | reverse complement strand
AAAGAATTTAACCAAGCGGAAAGTTTACAATAACCTTATATGGATGTCAAAACCCATGCTCCACATTCCATTTCCGTGTTTCATCTATCATGGCATAGTAATTCTCGATCCGTACATAGTTGGCGACGGAATTGCCGGTTCCCATGCAGTATCCACCACCCGGGGCACAGTGTTCGAGTATCCGGCGCGTGCGCTTCGCCACCTGCTCCTGAGTGCCGTGGGCCATCAGTTCCATATCTACCCCGCCTAAAATAGCCACGCGGCCATGAAACTTATCGTACCACTGCTCGACCGGCATGATGGCATCTTCGAAGCTGTGCCTGGCATCGATGCCAGCTTCTATAAGATCGTCCATGATGGCCATGACCTGTCCGCACGAGTGAAACAGGAAAAGCTTGCCGTGGTTGTGGCAGGCATCGCTGATGCGCTTTAACCTGGGCATATAGTATTTTCTTAGAAAACGCGGCGACAACGTGGTGCTGCTTTTGTAGCCCAGGTCATCGGAGTAAAAGATGGCGCCTGCGCCTGGGTGAGCCGCACTCAGGCCGACCGCATGTTCAGCGATGATGGTCAGCTGCTCGAGTATATCCTCAACCAGCTCCGGCTCCTCGATACATTTAATAGCCATGTGCTGCGTGCCCATCAGCTCGGACAGGTCCTCATAAATGCCGTTGTACATCACAATGATCTTCATGCCGGCCGGGATACCCCCGGCGGCGTAATCCAGGGGCAGCAGACTGATTTGATCCAGTGCAGGCCACCTGTATTCATCATATTCAGCGCGGGTTGTTATGATACCTGTCCCTTCTTCCTTCCAGGCACGCTTTTGCCGCCGTGTATCCTCATCTGCAGCCAGCTCTCTCCTTGTCTTTGTAAGGGGAACTATGGGTATCATGGTAACGTAATCATATCCGACGGCCTTACTGAACGCTATGTGTAGGTCCATTAGCCTGATCCCCATCTCCAGCGCCTCGTTATCATCGATTAACTGACCGGCGTTGGTGGAAAGTTCCACGGCCCTGGCTGCAGGGAAATCGATTCCTGTGACCTCCGTCATGATCTCAGGATCGGGGAACAATTCAATGATAGGTACCGGCCCCTCCTCCGTTTCACGCCTCAGTACCTTCTCCATGTGGTCCCAGTCATAGGTCGTCTTGAACGGCCGCACTATCGGCATCAGCCCCTCCTTCTGCAATTTACAATAACCTGAATATTATAAGCCAGCGCAGGATATCCGTCACATATGGCTGAAATTCCAATTGACATGCCCGTACAGGCGAATTACTATTAATTCCAGCCGGATGAGAGGTGTAAGCAGGGATCAGTAAATCAACTGGTAAAATAGGTAGACGTTATATGGAGTACACTCTCGGCATAGACCTGGGCACGACAGGCGTCAGGGTCCTGTTGGTATCTGGCCAAGGGGATATTGTCGCCATGGGTACTGGTGAATATCCCCTGCTGATGCCTGAACCCTATTGGACCGAACAGGAGCCTGAACAGTGGTGGCAGGCTACGGTGTCGGCCATCGAGATGTGTTTTGAGAAAGGGAAGCAGGCGGCCGGGAGCAGGATCAAGGTAGCGGCCATCGGCCTTTCCGGTCAGATGCACGGCTCGGTTTTTCTCGGTTCAAAAGGCGAAGTGCTGCGGCCGGCCATCCTCTGGAACGACCAGCGCACCTCGGGCCAGTGCGAACAGATCACCGCCACAGTGGGAGAGCAGAGGCTGATACAGATGACTTCCAACCGTGCGCTGGCCGGCTTTACTGCCCCCAAAATCCTCTGGCTGAAGCAAAACGAGCCTGAGACCTACACCCGCATCAGCAAAATACTGCTGCCCAAGGACTACATACGCTACAGGTTAACAGGGGCGATGGCCACCGAAGTATCCGATGCCTCGGGCACGCTGCTCTTCAACGTCAGGGAACGCAAATGGTCGGGGGAGATGCTGCAGGCGCTGGAGATAC
>CAYVBI010000319.1:0-1980 GCA_964448985.1 uncultured Dehalococcoidales bacterium | reverse complement strand
ACCTGGGCTACAGCCACCTGCAGGTGGGGATATTGATCGCCGTTTTCCCGCTGGTGTCGCTAGCCCTGATGATACCTTTCGGAGTTTTCGTAGACCGCATTTCGCCCAAGAAACTGATTATAGCCAGCCAGTTTATCTTCGCGCTGAGCATCGCCGGACTGATGATGACGCAGGATTTCTGGTCGACCATGCTACTGCTGGCGATAGGCGGCGCGGGCAGCGCGCTTTTCAGCAACGCCCTCCCCTCGCTTTTTTATAAAACCCTGGGCGCCAGCATACGCGGCCTCAAGCTCGGCTTCTTTACTGCGGGTATTCTGGTGGGATACGGCCTGGGCTCGCTGTTAGGCGGCTATCTATATACATACTTCGATATGAACGCCATCTTCATGTTCTCGCTGGCGGGGACGGTCCCCATGGTGCTGCTGGGCCTGTTTTTGGCCGACGTTCCCGGCACGAGGATCAAGATCAGCGACTACCGCGCCGACCTGTCCGGCAAGTCGGTGCTCGTCTTCGTCATACTGGTATTCGCCTTCTCCCTGCACGCCGGAGCGGAACAATCCAGCTTCAGCCTCTTCCTCAATAAAGATATCAAGCTGGACAAGGAATCGGTGGGCTGGCTGTACTTCATCCACGCCAACGTGATGGCCGTGCTGTCCATCGTCAGCGGTTTCTATGGCGACCGCGTCAACGCACGCGGAAAGGGGCTGGCCGCCCTTTATTACGTGGGCATAGCCGTGTCGGGCCTGACCAATATCTTGCTGATGTTCACCACTAACTTCGGCAATGTACTGGCCACACGCCTGACCCATGCCGTGGGCGACAGCCTGACTCTGGTGACTCGCAGCCTGATCGTGTCCAATCTTTTTGTTGCGACGCGCATGGGCGGCAACCTGGCCACCATCCAGACAACCGTAACGCTGGGGACCCTGTGCGGCTCCGTCATCGCCGGCGCATTCCCCGGATATTCAACGGGATTCGTCATCGCCGGCGCCGCGGCCGTCCTGGCAGTTATCTATGCGCTAATAGTCAAGCCTGAATTCTGACCGCCTTTTAGGTTAGAATATATTTAATACAGCTTCCGGGGGTATGCAGTATGCCGGCTAACCTGACGCCGCAGTATTTTGAAGCTGAGCGGCGATTCAAGAGCGCAAGCACGCCGGAGGAGAAGGTCCAGGCGCTTGAGGCCATGCTGGCCGTGATGCCCAAACACAAGGGCACGGACCATCTTCAGGCCGACCTGCGGCGCAAGATCGCCAAAATCAGCGAAGAGGCCGCGAAAAAATACGCCACCAGCAGGAAAAACTTCAATATACGCAGGGAGGGGGCGGGACAGGTGGCGCTGATCGGACCGTCCAACACCGGCAAATCTCTTCTGCTGGCCTCCCTGACCAGCGTCAGGCCCGAGGTTGCAGACTACTGCTTCACCACCAAATCGCCCAACGTGGGCATGATGCCTTTTGAGAACGTCCAGATACAACTGGTGGACATGCCCGCTATCAACATGGAAGAGGCGCGCGTCTGGTCCAATCCCGTGCTGCGTAACGCTGACCTGCTGGCCATCGTGGTGGACCTCACCAGCGACCCCGTACGCCAGGCCGAGGAAACTCTGCGGGGGCTGGAGGAGATATCCGTCGTGCCCTTTAAGCCCGGTGTGGACAACAGCAGCACCGGCCTCAGGGAGAGGCGCACATTTATCATAGCTAATGTGGGAGACCTGGATATCGATGACGAAGGGATCAACGCCTTGAATGCCAGGTTCAGCGGCTGGCTGGATGCAATCAGGGTATCGGCCGCGGAGAAGCAGAACCTGGAGGAGCTCAAGAGGCAGATCTTTTCGCGCCTCCTGATCATGCGGGTACACACCAAGTCGCCCGGCGCCAGGGTGGACCTGACCGATCCCGTAATACTGCCCTCCGGCGCGACTATCAAAGATGCGGCCGAGGCCGTGCACAAGGATTTCAAGTCCGGGCTGCGCTATGC
>CAYVBI010000318.1:0-2005 GCA_964448985.1 uncultured Dehalococcoidales bacterium | reverse complement strand
CCGATATCGAAGAGAGCATCGATTTCGAGGAGAACTGGCAATCCTGGATAGACGCGTCCATGGAAAACGCAGAGGTCTCCGGCAGCCTCTTCACCGCCATGGCCCTCGGCCTTAAGCTTGACGGCTTAAAGGGGCTGGCAAGTTCCCTGCAGGGCGACTATGACCGGCTGCCGGAGCATTTCGCAGCCGCCGCCGCGCCCCCGCGCCGGGCGGTGGGCGCCCTTGTTTCTGAGATGAATCACATAGATGGGCTTATACCGCTGGCCGTAAACGGTGAGGATGACCCTCTCGTCCGGCATGCCCGCAGGCTGCTGGCCGTGGGCCGCAGGCTGGCGCTGATGGATCATTCCAGCGACGCCGCGCTATCGCTGTTGAGAAATTTCGGGAAGCTGGACTGTAGCAGAGGCGCCCAGAAAGACTGGCTGAAAAACCCCGCCGGTGGACTTAACGGCTGCAAGGAACTCAAGAAAATTTGCTCAGGTCTCGAAGAGCTGAGGAGGGACGAACTTGAGGGTATCCGCCTGGCCGCGCTCATGCCCCTGCTGGAGAGCCTGCGGGCCTTCACGCTGGACTGTGTGCAGAGGCGCCGCAGTTCGGGCAAGGCCCTTTTCCAGGACCTGCTGATCTGGGCGCGCGACTTGCTGCGCGATAACGCCGCCGTGCGTGCATATTTCCAGCAGCGTTACAGCCACCTGCTCATCGACGAATTCCAGGATACCGACCCCATACAGGCCGAGATTTCCTTCTTTATCGCCGCCGACGCCGCGGCCATGGGTCAGGCGGCCCTGACTGAGAAAGACTGGAGGAAGCTGCTGATTGCGCCGGGCAAGCTTTTCGTGGTTGGGGATCCCAAGCAGTCCATCTACCGCTTCCGGCGGGCTGACATCGCCACCGTTCATGACGTGGCCAAAATATTGGACACACAAAGGCTGCCGCTGCAGCAAAACTTCCGCTCCCAGGAACCCGTCATCAACTGGGTAAACTCCATCTTCGCAAAGTGGATGGGTGAGGGCCTGCAGCATATCCAGGCCGCCTACTCCCTCCTTTCGGCAAAATGTCATTGCGAACCCGAAGGGCGCGTCAATCTGTCCTCCGATGTCCACAAATTTGGCGAAGCTGTAGAGGGCAAGGCCGCTGAGGTCAGGGGACAGGAGGTGGCTGCCATTGCCGCTATCGTGCGCGGTATCAAGGCGGGCAAATGGAAGGTCAGGGCGGACGGCCAGGGCAACCTGCGCGGCGCTGAATTCCGCGATATCTGTATCCTCATGCCCACGCGCAACATACTCCCGTCGCTCGAACGGGCGCTGGACAGCGCAGGCATCCCGTACCGGGTGGAGAGCGAATCCTTTGTCCTGGGCACGCAGGATGTCCGCGAGCTGCTCAACTGCCTTCGTGCCATAGATTCCCCGGCTGACAGGGTAGCGCTGGTGGCTGCGCTGCGCTCCACCGCTTTCGGCTGCAGCGATGTGGAGCTGGTGCAGTTCCTGGAAGATGGCGGCAAGCTTGATTATACGGATCCCGGCAAAGGTGACGGGCCGGTTCGCGAAGCGCTGGGGGTGCTGGCCGGATTTAATGCAGAACGCGGCCTGGTCCCGTTGGACCGCTTGATCGAGCGGTTCATCAGGGAGAGGCGGATGGAGGAGCTTTCCTTCTTCCGGCCCAGGCCCCGGGAACGCCTGCGCAGGCTATGTTTGATAGTGGAAAAAGCGCGGGCCTTTGCGCAGGTCGGCGGCAGTTCGCTGAGGGCCTTTGCGGACTGGATGGACACCCAGGCCACCGGGCAGGCCCGCATGGTGGAGGCGCCGGTGCCCGAAAAAGATGAGGATGCGGTGCGCATCATGACCATCCACGCCGCCAAGGGGCTGGAGTTCCCCATAGTGCTGCTGGCCGGCATCGGCAGCAGTGGGGGCGGGCGGGGCAATCCCGCGCTTTTCGGCCGCCGGGATAACGCGGTCCACGTGAGGATCGGCAGCGGGAATAACATTTTTACCACTCCCGGCTATGA
>CAYVBI010000317.1:0-2042 GCA_964448985.1 uncultured Dehalococcoidales bacterium | reverse complement strand
GTTGTCCTTTGGCCAGGAGCCACAGGGCACAGTATTCTGCGAAAAAAAGACAGACAATCGCGTAGTGGACGGTATATAAGTAAAGGGGCGGCATGAAAATGCCGCCCCTTTTTTGCATAGACAATTATTCTTGCGGCGTAACTTTTTTAATCAGGTCGTAGTAAGCGCTGTACAGTCCTGAGGAAGTGGTCAGCGGTTCGTCGAGGATGATGTATTTACCCACGCCGGCCTCATATATGGGCCATTGAGGTAGTTGGGTCCCGTTGGGATCGCCGGTTTTCGTAAAATTTGTCCAGTACTGCATCATAGTTTTCGACAGCGCCAGGTCAGTTCTGTCATCCGGAATTGCAACACGGTCCGCCCTCAGGTTCCCGAAGAGATAGAAGATCTCCAGGCCGTGAAACGCACCTGCCAGCTTGAGCATAGTATTCGGTACACGGCTGAACTGGTACATGTAAACCTTTGAACCACAGTCAGCCGCTGTGTCGGCTGCATGAAGTGCCCCGGCGCTAAAGTTCATTATCGTCCGTAGCTTAATCATTGCCTGCAATACGCTTTGACTGTCCGACGCCGGGAAAAGCGTGAGCACCGCTTCGTAATCTCTGGGATACAGGGATTTAACATAAGATTCATAATCCCGTCTGCTCATCTTCAGTACCTTTGGATCAGGTATGAGGAAAATGCTTCCTTCGTCGGCGTTGGTGCCGATCAGCAGGGGAACCTTTACCTGCTTGCCTGCACTAAACATCGTCCAGGGATTGTCAGGTATGACCCAGCCGTCGACCACGGGCCTGTATTTCGATGCTCCGCCGGAGCTGTAGTCCAAGTACGCCGCCCTGACTACCTCGTCCGCGGTCTTGCTACGCATGGCCGCCAGCGGATCGGCTGCCTTGTCGCAGCCCAGCTTGCTCTGCAACTCAAGTCCTGTGCCCTCGGCTTTTGCCACGGTGTCCTCCTTATATGAAGGGTAGGCGTCGCTGAATGAGCCGCTCTCAGATACGGCCTGTTGAAAGAGCCCGTCAGCCAGCGGACTGACCATCAGGTCGCAGACGCAGGCGCCTCCCGCCGACTCGCCGAAGATGGTGACGTTGTCGGGATTGCCCCCAAAGTCAGCGATATTCTGCTTGACCCATTTGAGCGCGGCGATCTGGTCCAGCAGGCCGTAGTTACCCGACGCGACCCGGCCCGATTCCTTGCTCAGCAGGGGATGCGACAGGAAGCCCAGCGGGCCCAGCCGGTAATTGATGGTCACTATAACAACGCCGTTCCTGGCCAGGTTTTTGCCTTCATACATTCTTAGCGACCCGGCGCCGGTTGTAAATGAACCGCCGTGTATCCATACCATGACCGGCAGCTTATCCCCGGAGCTTTGAGATGGTGTCCATACATTAAGATTAAGGCAATCTTCGTTCATGTTGTCGACGTTGTAGAAGATCGTTTTTGGCTGTGGACAAGCCGGGCCGTATTTTGTACAGTCCCTGGTACCATCCCAGGGGGAGTTGGCCTGCGGCTCACGCCAGCGGAGCTCACCTGTAGGAGGAGCGGCATAAGGTATTCCCAGGAACGCAGAAACACCGTCTTCGACGGTTCCTCGTATGCTGCCGCTTTTGATGTTGATCACCTTGTATTCCGCCTTGCTGTAGCCGGCACAGGTGATGAACGAACCGGACAGCACAGCGATAACGGATATAATCAGGACGATCTTTTTCCACATGACAGATGCCTCCTTCCACCAGGTGTATTGATATTTTACAGGCAGCCGAAATATATCATAATCTGATATCATACAACAAAGGGCGGTGCACTTGTGCACCGCCCTTTGCATTTAAGGCTATTTATATGAGCGAACTTATACCCAGCCGCGCAGCTTCATCGCTTCCACCACGCGCTCCACAGCCCTCACGTAGGCTGCCTGCCGCATATTGATCTTGTAATCCTTGTGGGTGTCGTAGACCGAATGGTAGGCGGTGGTCATCTTCTCGTCCAGGCGGTCGTAAACCTCTTTCTCCGTCCAGTAGTACATATTGAAATTCTGCACCATC
>CAYVBI010000316.1:0-2047 GCA_964448985.1 uncultured Dehalococcoidales bacterium | reverse complement strand
GCGCCCGAAGCTATGCAGGGCTCAAAGCCGCCTCCGATATTGACCCATGCGCCGGCGAAATACAGCCCTTCCACCGGGCCGCGCTGCGGCAGGTGGTCACTGCCCGTGCCCTGGTAGTTTTCGTCGAATCCCACGATGCTCCCGCCCGGATTTCCGGTATAGCGTATGTTGGTCAATGGCGTGGCCACTTCGACGGCCTCGATGTGCCGGCTCAAGCCCGGCGCCGCTTTCTCGGCGACCTTTAGCATCTTTGCGGCCAGCCTGTTCTTGGCCTTCTGATATTCCTCCGGCCTGAGCTTCAGCCACGGCTCCGCATAGGCGATGGACGTGAGGACTATTGAGGAAGCTCCGGGGGGCGCAACCGTTTTATCGCCGATGCTGTAGGCCGTCACGGCTATGCCGTCCGGCTCTAAATCAACCGAGCTCTTCATGCAGGCATACTGCTTTTCAAAGTCATAGGATACGTTGACAAAATTCTCGTGCACATCCAACCCCAGCTTGCGTGAATCGCAGTCCACACCCAGGTAAACGTTGAAGGTCGACGCCCCGCCGGACCAGGCGCCCAGGCGGTTGAGATACCACCCCGGTACATTGTCCCGCCCCAGCAGTTGCAACGCCGCTGTAAGCGGATTGGCATTGCAGACAATATATTGAGTGGAAAGCTCCGTGCCGTCATCGGTGAGGACGCCGCTCACACGTCCGCGGGAGGTCAATATACGTTTGGCGCCGTTGTTCAGCCATACCTTTCCGCCGTTTTCCTCAATTGCATCTATGAATGCCTGCGACAGCGCCTGGGATGTCCCCCTGATGTGGGCCATGCCGAACCTGATATAAGAGGCCATCCCCAGCGTGTAGACAAGGAACGACAGTCTGGAGGGAGGCAGAGCGTAATAGCCCCAGGTCTGCCCCAGCACCGCCCTCAACTTCTCGTCCTTTATCATAGGGTCGATCACCTGGGACAGCGTCTTGCCGTAATATGTCATGAGGGTGGAGAACGGCCCGGGATTCTCCATAATAGCCCTCATTCCTATGCGGTTGGCCCTGAGCGCCTGATCGGCGAACTCAAACAGGATGGCTATATATCTCTTGATCCCATCTTTCTCCCGGGGAAACTGCCGGCATAGCGCATCCTCGTGATTTTCTCGTCCGACGGGCAGGGTCAGCTCGAAGTCAGGGTAGTACCCCTTGAATACATCGGGGATATGCAGAAAATCGACCTTCGGAGCCACGTCGCTGGCTTTGAGCAGCTTCAAGATGGGGCCCTGGTTGTCCCGGTCCCCCAGCCCGGAAAGCCCGTGCAGGGCGACCTCGAACTCGTAGCGGCCGCGCGTAAAGGAGGTGGCATAACCGCCCGGCACGTTGTGCCTCTCGAGCACCAATACTTTTTTACCGGCCTTGGCCAATGATGCCGCGGCAGAGATACCGCCCAGCCCCGCGCCGATGGCGATAACTTCGTAGTCCTTCAATTCGTTCCTCCATGTGAGTTATGAGTATTTATGCAGGCTGCAGATCCATACAGAGACCGCCGTATTTGCAGTTGAGTATACGCCCATGAAAATCGCCGCCGGAGATATGGCACGGCTGTGTATGAAGCGCAGTGCCTTTATTCAGCTCTTCCGACAGGCTCTTACTTCGCCTTTGGATTCAGCACGGTGCGCAGCTCGCGTTTCAGCACCTTGCCCACGGCGCTGGTTGGAAGCTGGTCCATAAACTCCAGCTTCTTGGGCACCTTGTAGGGCGCCAGCTTGTCCCGCAGGTATCCGATGATCCTGGCCCTTTCCTCATCGGACTTTTCGATGCCGGGTTTGAGGACAATTGCGGTGGCGACCATCTCGTTTCCGGGCCTGTCGGGATCGGGGATACCCACGGTCGCGCCCATGAAAACGTCGGGATGCTCCATGATCACATCATCCAGCTCACGGGTGAATACCTTGAAGCCGGATACGTTGACCATGTCCTTCAGCCTGTCGACGATGAATACGTAGCCCTCTTTGTCCATGCGCGCTATGTCGCCGGTATGGAACCATCCGTCGCGCACTGCATTGGC
>CAYVBI010000315.1:0-2058 GCA_964448985.1 uncultured Dehalococcoidales bacterium | reverse complement strand
TCTGGATGGTTAGGCTCTCGATGGAATAATTTCCTCAGCGTGACGCTAAGGGATAGTTGCCTTAATTTTATATTGGAAAGCAGTAGCCATGGCATATAAGAAACTGCGATCATATACTTGATAAAAGCCTGCAGAAATAAGATGACTGGTTAATGCTATAACTGCCATTTAATAAAGAAACTGCAGAAAAAAGATAAATAAGGAGGAATAATAGTGGATAGGAAACACATTATGATGATTTTATCGTGGTTACTGGGATATTTCGGGGCTGACCGTTTTTATCAAGGTCAGATTTTATTGGGTGTATTAAAGCTCATTACGCTTGGTGGAGTTGGAGTATGGTGGTTAATTGATGCAGCGTATTATACGTATAAAGCGGGAGAGACGGCACGAGGTTAAAAGCCTTAGAAACAGAAATCCCTTGTTCTGTTACAGTGTATTTAAGAGAAGTGGTGGCAATGACATGGCGTTTAATCAAGGAGGTGCAATATGAAAATCAGCGCCCGCAACGTACTCAAAGGCAAGGTCAAGTCAATCAAGGCTGGATCGGTCAACGACGAGATAACCATGGTACTGTCCGGCGGGGATGAGATAGTCGCCATTATCACCAGGACATCCAGCAAGAATTTGAAGCTGGCTAAAAACAAGAAGGTCTACGCGATTATTAAGGCCAGCAGCGTCATGATAGGCACCGACTGAAACCTCGATTGACAGCGACGTTCACAGCTAATAGACTGTGCCCGATATCGTATGAACAGCGAAGATAAAAGGCCGAACTTCTTCGTCCGTGAGATACCTTTTATCGTGCTGCTCGTTTTCTGGGTGATCTACGCCGGCATCGAGATCATTCGCAACAGGTTCGACCTGTTCACCGCGGTTATCCCCACAGGGCTTTTCATCATCGCATACATCGTCGTAAAACTGATATCGAAAGATCAGGCAGGGCAAAAGTAAATGGACACCTTTCTGGCCCTGGAGCTAATCGCGCTGGCGCTCACCGGATTGCTGATCTGGCACAGCGCCTGCACGCGGGGCGCGGCCTTTACCTGGATGTTCTTCCCGGGCGGGGCTTTGCTGGGTCTGATCAGGGAGAACGTGGTCGCGCAGGTTGCAGCACTCAACCTTTACTCATACAACCCGGCCACCTTCCACCTCTGGATCGGCGCCGCCCCGCTCATCCTGATGGTGTTCTGGTCATACACCATCTACCTGGCGCTGACGTTCTCCGAAGTCATCGCCGGAGGCGATCTCATCGGCGGCAAACGCAGGGTATGGGTCATCCTGCTGTCCATGGTCTTTATGGCCTCATACGCCTGCCTCAACGAGGCGTTCGCCAGCATCTATCCCATGGTACTGTGGAAATTCAAGCCGGCGCTCACTATCTGGGGAGGTACACCCGCCATGGTGCTGTGGGGCTATGCCGGTATGGCGCTGATCTTCCTGCTGGCGCTGCTGCTGGTCTATAAACTGCGCATACGCACAGTCTACCGGGTGATGATCTTCTGCGCCTCGGTCGTTCTAATGATCCCGCTGCACCTTATTTGGATAGTCGTCTTCCGCCTGGCCACTTCCGCCACCGGCTGATAAAGCTGACCAATATAGGAATCCAACTGGCAATCATGATAGAATGTCGCCATTGAGCGGCAAGGGCAAGGAAAATGACGAGAGAGAGAAACGGCGTTTATGTGTGGGTCACCTGGCTCTCCAAGTTGATGGCGGGCGAGACCACCTGCCAGTGGTCATCCTGGTTCAAGGCGCATCATACAGAGTACAGCAGGGCGCCGGGAGATTTCCAGTTGGCTGCCTGGACGGCGGAACACACCAGGATCCTTGACGAGGTATCGAAGGAACAGGAAAAACAGGGAGAAACCGTATACAAAGAGGGGCAGAATAAATTCCTGGCCAAGAGGCCGTCAGGCCTGGCCGTTGCAGGTACCCCCGACCTGATATCCATGGATACGCAATCCGGACACTGCACGGTGTTCGATATCAAAACAGGTAATCCCAGGCAGAGCGATATCATCCAGGTAGCCCTGTATATGATGTTCCTGCCCTACG
>CAYVBI010000314.1:0-2061 GCA_964448985.1 uncultured Dehalococcoidales bacterium | reverse complement strand
GGACTGCTGTCATTCCAGGTTTTCATGGTGACGCAGGTCACCCGGTAACCCTGATCTACCAGCAGGGCGGCGGCCACCGATGAATCGACGCCTCCGCTCATCCCTACAATTACTTTTTCTTTTTTCTTGTTAAACATTTACAGGGAAATTATATCACCGCTTTATTCCAGGCCGGCCTTCATAGACCCCAGATAAATGGGCTCAAAGGCATCGAATTTTATATCGCGCACATGATGCATGCCTTCCCACATCACTTTATAGCCTTTCATGGAGCGGGTAAACCCTATTTTCTTCTGCCATAATTCGATTTCCCCGGGTGTGCCCTCCCTGACTTCCCCGGCTGTTCCAAGCAACCTGACGCCCGGCGGCGAGGGAAACCTGCCGTCCATCAATGCCTTGCCCCAGAAAAGCTTATCGGCGTTTATGGCCATTACGCAAACACGCGGATTCTGTTCGAGGTTCTGCGGCAGCCGGGATGGGAACTCCTCGAAATAGAAGCCGGTTCTATCATCCCGCAGGAAAAGCCCCCCGATGGGCGTGACATGAGGCGAACCATCAGGATTTACCGTGGCCACGGAGAAGTGAAAGCAGCTCTTGTATGCTTCCTCAAATATCTTGAGTATCTCGTCCCAGTGATTTCCGATTTCCATATACATCCTCCTGAATCACGCGGATTATACACTATCGTCCCGGCCCGAATTCAACGCAGTTAAGCTATGCGAACCTGCCGGCGCTACAGGGCGCGGCAGCCGTTCTGCATATAGGTGTCGTAAATAAGCCTCTGCCTGGCCTTCGATAGATTGATATCCCAGGGCTGTGGATAATGCCGGGCGATGAAACCTCCTTTATGCCCCCTGACGTCGTATATACGTGTCATATCGACCACTTCCTGCCGTAGCTCATCCTCGGTCCTGCCTTCCATAGTGCTCCACTGGATATCCACGCAGTTCCACATGCAGAGCTTGCCGCCCAGCAGGTCGATGAGCTTGCGGTGGCCTATCAGCCGCGGCTGGTCGAGCTGCAGCACATCAACCTTGAGGTCTATCATATCGGGAAACATGTCCACGATGTAGCCGCAGCTGTGCCAGACAAAGTGCATGCCGTTATCGTGGCAGGTATCGATGATCCTCTTATAAAAGGGCTTGTAATGCTCCCGGAAGGTATCGATCTTCATCTGCAGCGAGGTCTGCAGACCCCAGTCCTCATAGTGTAATAACGCATTTACCGTTCCCATCGATGCATATGTTTTGATGCAGTTGATGGTAAGTTCGGTCAACCTTTCCAGCAGACTTTGAAGGCCGTCCGGTTGTTCATAAGGCGCCATCATAAGGCTTTCGAATCCCATCAGCGAGCGCATGGTCTCAAACATCATTATCGAGTCAATGCCCATGACATATTTGCCTGCGCGCCAGCCCAGGCCAGTGGCCCACTTCATCTTGGCGATAGGCGTGATCACGTCGGGCATGCGGTAGCTTGCAACGTTCTTCAGGTCCGACAATGGATGCTTGACAGCATGGTCCCACCAGCGGCCGGTAACCTCCCAGGTGACACCCCATTGATCGACATATGTAGAGCCGACCGCGGCTTTCCTGCTGGTTGCGGCAAAATCTATCGGGCCGATAACGACGATATCGGTGGCCGGCGGGTTATATTGAAAGTGGTATGGAATCCGGGGTGGATCGGAAAATTCAATTGAGCGCCGAACGACCTCGCGGCTGTTCATTCCCTGCGGGGTAGGCACCGGCCATAATTCTCTTACGGTCTCGAGCACTATATTCTCTGCTTTCACGCTCAGCCTCCTCGTTATTATCCGTTTCCAATGTACCCATAAACCAGTGCATGTGTTCCAACCGGATTAGTTCAACGCGGTCTGACTCTTTCAATCACTTGCCAACGTTCAATGCTTTGACGAACAATCCCATAAAATCAGGCCTGTCGGCAAGCTCCAGGTAATTCACCCGGCGTGCCATCGCCTCCGCCCTATCACGAGCGCTGTCTGACACCAGTACCATGCATGCGCCAGCTCCGGCTGCATTGCCGACCTGGCTGTAACGCCTCAGC
>CAYVBI010000313.1:0-2068 GCA_964448985.1 uncultured Dehalococcoidales bacterium | reverse complement strand
GTGAGGGAAGCGGATTTTAAGTCCGCCGCGTCTGCCATTCCGCCACCTCGGCATGAAGCTGATTTATCCGGTTTTGTCACCAATTTCTGAGAAAGTCACGACATTTTAGCGACAAAACTTTTATTTACTCCCTCCGGGAGCACTCCATCTAACAGTGCCATGGCATCCTCTCGCATGCCAAATATTATATGTGAATGCGTGTCCGTTGTAAAAGTGACGGAGCTATGGCCTCTATCTGCCAAAAATCAGGGGGCAAGGTTACTAAATCACGGCGAAAACTGACCGGATTAAGATCAGGTAAACGGCGATTAAATCATTGGACATTCAAGGATATGTTTTCAAAGCATCCCGGTAGCCGCCGCACTAGAAGGTGGCTTTCATTGAGACGTTTCTACGGGGCTACATTCAGGCGGTTTCGGCGTGATCGTCGGTTTCTGTTTCCTTGCCAGAGAGATTTTCATGCTCTCCATAGCAGTCATAGCTGATTCATTGAGCAGACGCCTGATACCACTTACAATCTCCTCCGGGTACAGGGCTATCTTTTCTCGGCGACGTAATTCCCGCCTGATCATTGAGATGGATGGTTCAGAGAGGATTATCTTCAATAGATTTTCCGGGGTGAGTGCCTTGCTTTTTTGCCCCAGTTGATCAAGACTCCCCTTCTTAACATTTTTCAAGCTGAGTGCAGAAAACTTAGCGGCTAATAACGTAAGGTCATCATTCATTAAGTTCCAAGAATCTAAAAGTGCAGCTCCTGGTGGTTGACCGAAGCTAATTTGGTATAGGCGCCATTCCCTGGCGTTTGTTAATATAACCCATTCACAGCCGACGTTGATGCCATAATTGGAGGCTTGTTTGACGTGGCTGTTCAAAAGATCAACGTTGACCTTTTTAACTTCTATTAAAACTACTGGTTTGTTTTTCTCGCCAAAGTGTATAGCCAGATCGCAATAATCAGTTTCTCCTATATTATGTATCTTGTGTTCAGTTGTTAAATTTGCAAGCCTTTCGTAGCCCATGAGCGTTTCGAGGAAATGCTCTATATGCCTTCTCGTCTCGGATTCATTTTCATCAGTCTTGCTGATTGCCTCCGTCATGGAACGCGCTTCCAAGAGAGCCTTGCGGACATCTTTATCCACTACCATATCATCACCTCCTACCTTTTACCTCTCTCGCTGCCAGTCAGAGTATATCAAGCAACGTTGAGATGTCAACAACGCAGATCAAAATTGATACACTTACAAAACAGACCTTTACGGCAGGCGGAAATTAGAACTTGACAATATAATGTGTCATATTTATACTATTCACTAGTTGATCCCCACCCGCTGGATGCAGCTTCGGCTGTGTCCCCGGGTGGGTGTATTTTTATACAGATGCGCACCATTGTTTTTATCGATGGGCAGAACCTGTATCATCTTGCTAAAGAGGCGTTTGGTTGTGGAGGTACGGGGCCAGTTATCTATTCTTACCCATCCTACGATGTGGAGCGTCTAGCAAAAAGACTTACCAACGCAAAATCTGGTCGCATACTCACTCAAATTAGATTCTATACCGGAGTCCCAAATCCTGATGTGGGCGATGATGAAGAACGATGGCATACGTTTTGGACTAACAAGCTTCGATACATCAAAAATCAAGGAATTTACGTATATAAAGGCAGGATAAATTCATCAAGGCAAGAAAAGGGGGTAGATGTTTCCCTTGCCATTGACTTGATTGATCTTACCTATCAAGTCAAATATGACCTCGCGATAATAGTAAGTCAAGATTGGGATTTCGGTCCTGCTGTACGTCTTGCAAAAGTTATAGCTAGAGGGCAAGGTCGCATCATAGAATTTGAATCCTGTTTCCCATACGGTACTGGAAGTACCTCAGCTAGAGGAATTCCAGGCACAACGTGGATAAAGATAGATCAAAGCCTTTATGATCTCTGTATTGACCTGAATGACTACAGATGCAATATCCATTGACTGCTATTTTCCCATTGATACACTACTGACATTTTAGCTTAGGATTTTAAGTCCGCCGCGTCTGCCATTCCGCCACCTCGGCATTTTCTTGGAGG
>CAYVBI010000312.1:0-2076 GCA_964448985.1 uncultured Dehalococcoidales bacterium | reverse complement strand
TAGGAGCCCAGGGATCCATGGGTATTATGACATGGATCAGCCTGCGGACCGAGCTATTGCCTTCGATTGAACGGCCGATGCTGGTCGCCGGCGACCGGCTTTCAAAGATAATTGAGTATGTATACGAAGTTCAGCGCCCATGGCTGGGTGAGCATACATTCATACTGAACCGTCTCGCCGCCGCCATGCTCATGACATATGGGAGTCCCGGTTCCTTTGACAGGGTCAGGGATTCTCTGCCTGAATATATCTGTATGCAAAACATCGCCGGATTCGAACGACTCCCCGGGGAGAGGCTTGAATATCAATACGAAGAACTGAAGAATATGGCGGGCGGAAACGGGCTTCAACTCGTTGATTCAGTGGGACAGATTGAAGCCCCTGCTCTGCTGAAAGCCGCGCGATCACCATGCGGACCGCGTGACTGGCGGCACGTGATAAAGGGCCACTGCCTTTCGGTTTTCTTCCTTTCCCTGCTTAATAATTCGGAAAAGTATATTACCGTTGTCCGTGAATCGGCAAGATCATTTAACATCTCCGACGAGCAAATCGGCATATATATTCAGCCTGTTATTCAGAACCATGCCTGCCATATCGAGTTCATGCTTCCCTTTAATCCGGATGACGGGCAAGAAGTCGAAAACATGCGTAATTTTGAAGCTGATGTAACTGAGCGCCTGATAAAAGCCCGAGCATTTTTCAGCAGACCTTACGGAAAAGCCGCTGAGGTGGTTTTTAAGAACAATCCTGGAAACACCGAACTTATCCGTGTGATCAAAGGCCTGTTTGATCCGGGTAATATTCTTAACCCCGGGAAATTCCACCTCTAAATGATCCTCTCCCGATTCAGCCGGAAATAAAGTAATCGTCAGCGATGACTGCAGGAGGCCAGATGTTAACAGTTGATGAACTTAAAGAGCTAAAAGATATCGTTGGCGCGGAGTGGGTGAAGGATGACCTCCCGACAAGAGACGCCTACTCTATCTACTATAACTCCTCTTCATTGAACAAGGAGGATAAGCTATGGACGGCAAGGCCGGCGGCCGTAATTATGCCGAAAACACCTAAAGAGATCTCAGAACTTACGAAATTCTGCAATAGAAAGGATTTCATGCTTAAACCGTTTTCCACCGGCTGGATTACTTCCTCGGCGCCCGGAAGCCGTAAAACGATCCTGCTCGACCTCAAGCGGATGGATAAAATCATTGATATCGATGTTAAGAACCAGATCGCAGTTGTAGAGCCCTATGTCAGGGCCATAGATCTGCAATCGGAACTGTGGAAGCACGGGCTGAATGTGCATGCTGTCTCATGCGGCGGCAACCACTCGATCCTGGCATCTACGGCAGCGGCGTGGGGATATGGCATAACGGGCGCTTCCATGGGATATCAGGCGAGGAATATGCTGGGGGTTGAGTGGGTAATGCCCTCCGGAGAGATTCTTACGCTGGGCAGTCCCGGCGACGGAGCGGAGTGGTTCAGTACTGACGGTCCCGGTCCCGGTGTCAGGGGGCTCATCCGGGGATTTCAGGGCACCTTCGGCGGACTGGGTACCTTCACAAAAGTAGGCGTGAAATTATACCGCTGGGATTCTGATCCCGAATATGAAGTCCACGGCGGATCACCCAAATATATCCTGAACCGTGAACTGCCCAACCTCGGCGTGTTTATTCTCATGTTTCCCGGCAAAAAGCAGATAACCGATGCCGGTTATAAGCTGGGCGAAGCCGAATGCAACTACTCGGACTTCAGGATGCCGGCTTTCTTTATCGCCCTTGGTTTCACCGATAATAACCTTGAACTGAAACAACTGTGGTCGACCGGCGTTTTTCAAAAACTTGCCAGGTACGTTCTGACCGTATGCGTCCACGGGCATTCCAAAAAGGAATACCAGTGGAAAGTGAAGGCCCTTAAACAGATAGTCAAGGAATCGGGCGGACTGATACTGCCGATGCAACAGATACCGCTTGCCGCTTTTGAGCTTGTAAAGCCGTTCTTTAAGATGTTTAAAAATCCGTTGGAGCTGATAACGAAGATACCCTTTATACAGGAAATAACGGATATGATGAGAACCAG
>CAYVBI010000311.1:0-2076 GCA_964448985.1 uncultured Dehalococcoidales bacterium | reverse complement strand
TAGGAGCCCAGGGATCCATGGGTATTATGACATGGATCAGCCTGCGGACCGAGCTGTTGCCTTCGATTGAACGGCCGATGCTGGTCGCCGACGACCGGCTTTCAAAGATAATTGAGTATGTGTACGAAGTTCAACGCCCATGGCTGGGTGAGCATACTTTCATACTGAACCGCCTTGCCGCTGCCATGCTTATGACATGTGGCAATATCAGCTCCTTCTATAGGGTCAGGGATTCTCTGCCTGAATATATCTGTATGCAAAACATCGCTGGATTCGAAAGGCTTCCCGGGGAAAGGCTTGAATATCAATATGAAGAGCTGAAAAACATGGCGGGTGGAAACGGGCTTCAACTCATTGATTCAGTGGGAGAGATCGGAGCCCCTGCTTTGCTTAAGGCTGCGCAATCACCCTGTGGCGCACGTGACTGGCGGCACATGATAAAGGGCCATTGCCTGTCGGTTTTTTTCCTGTCCCTTCTTAATAATTCGGAAAAGCATATTGCCGTTTTCCGTGAATCGGCAAGGTCATTTAACATCTCGGACGAGCAAATCGGTATATATATTCAGCCTGTTATTCAGAACCATGCCTGTCATATCGAGTTCATGGTTCCCTTTAATCCTGATAACGGCCATGAAGTCGAAAACATGAAGATTTTTGAAGCTGATGTAACTGAGCGTCTGATTAAAGCCAAAGCATTTTTCAGCAGGCCGTACGGCAAAGCCGCTGAGATGGTTTTTAAGAACAATCCTGGAAACACCGAGCTTATCCGGGTGATCAAAGGCCTGTTCGATCCGGACAATATCCTTAACCCCGGGAAATTCTACCTCTAAATGATCCCCTCCCGATTGAGCCGGAAATAAAGTAATCTTCAGCGATAACTACAGGAGGCCAGATGTTAACAGTTGATGAACTTAAAGAGCTTAAAGATATTGTCGGCGCGGAGTGGGTGAAGGATGATCTTCCTACCAGGGATGCCTACTCTATTTACTATAACTCCTCCTCCTTGAACAAGGAGGATAAGCTGTGGACGGCCAGGCCGGCGGCCGTAATTATGCCCAAAACAGCTAAAGAGATCTCAGAACTCACGAAATTCTGCAATAGAAAGGATTTCATGCTTAAACCTTTTTCAACAGGCTGGATTACTTCCTCAGCGCCCGGAAGCCGTAAAACGATTTTACTCGACCTTAAGCGGATGGATAAAATCATCGATATCGATGTTAAGAACCAGATCGCAGTTGTGGAGCCCTATGTCAGGGCAATAGATCTTCAGTCGGAGCTATGGAAGCACGGGCTGAATGTGCATGCCGTCTCCTGCGGGGGTAACCACTCGATCCTGGCATCTACGGCAGCGGCGTGGGGATACGGCATAACAGGCGCTTCCATGGGGTATCAGGCCAGGAATATGCTGGGGGTTGAGTGGGTCATGCCCTCCGGAGAGATTCTTACGCTGGGCAGCCCGGGTGATGGAGCGGAATGGTTCAGTACTGACGGTCCGGGGCCCGGAGTCAGGGGACTCATCCGGGGTTTTCAAGGCACCTTCGGCGGACTGGGCACCTTCACAAAAGTAGGTGTGAAATTATACCGCTGGGATTCTGATCCCGAATATGAAGTCCATGGCGGATCACCCAAATATATCCTGAACCGTGAATTGCCGAACCTCGGTGTATTCATTCTCATGTTTCCCGGCAAAGAGCAGATAACCGATGCAGGTTATAAGCTGGGGGAAGCCGAATGCAACTACTCGGACTTCAGGATGCCGGCCTTCTTTATCGCCCTCGGTTTCACCGATAATAACCTTGAATTAAAACAATTATGGTCAACCGGCGTTTTCCAAAAACTGGCCAGATACGTTCTGACCGTATGCGTTCACGGGCATTCCAAAAAGGAATACCAGTGGAAAGTAAAGGCTCTTAAACAGATAGTCAAGGAGTCGGGCGGACTGATATTGCCGATGCAGCAGATACCGCTGGCCGCTTTTGAGCTGGTAAAGCCGTTCTTCAAGATGTTTAAAAATCCTTTGAAGCTGATAACGAAGATACCCTTTATACAGGAAATAACGGATATGATGAGAACCAG
>CAYVBI010000310.1:0-2080 GCA_964448985.1 uncultured Dehalococcoidales bacterium | reverse complement strand
CTTGACATTGGAATAAGGGTTTGCTATAGTCTGTTCATAATCAAAAACAAATAAGAAGTAATATGAATGCTACAGATAAGATTACGTTGGTTAGGGGTACGGCTCCTGATGTCGATAAGGGGGGTAGGCTTGTGGATGGGGTTTTGATTGGCCCCCGCCTGAGTACATGTCGTTGGCAGATTGGAAGCGATACTAGACTGTTTGATGACCGTCACGAAGCTGAGAAGGAATTGAAGCGACGGGAGTTCAATCAGGCTATCTTTGATGCAGTTAAGGCTGATTTGGTGGGCGTTTGTTCTACCAGAGATTTTGCCAATATCATTCGGAATAATTCACGCAAGCTCCGTAAGATTCTGACCAATAAGCATTTCGATTGTTTTACGAAGTAAGTTCTTGACATTGTATCAGAATCATGCTAGAGTACATTTAACAATCCAAACAGGAGAACGATCATGGCTGAAATGAAAAATGGTATGGTACAGTTTACAGATGACCATGGAAGCATCATTACAACATCCATGGTAGGACTTACGGTTAATCGCATGAAGGATGGACGTAATGTGACGTTCTACGGTAGCAAGGGAAGAGCTATTCTGCATGACGATGAATATGCAAGTGTCATTAAAGCTATGGGATTTGATGAGCCTGACACTGATGATTTGACTATGCCTGCGTAAAAGGGGTTCAATCATGATGAACAAACTTTGCGTTGTAAGGAAATTTCTTCTTGACAATCTGAGAGGTTTCTGATATAGTAAGAACAATGATTGACAAGGGGCATTGTAAGAAGAGAAATGAGTTAAATAATAATTCACAAGAACTCTCGTTGAATGTACATTCAACTCTCTAATACAATGTAGTTAGTTAAATAAGAACACACACAAGAGCTACACCCCTTCTCTTTAACAACTGAGGTACAAACAATGAATCAAATGCCTGTCAGAGTTGAGTTTGCATACAATAAGATTGGTTCTTATTGCGGACCTTTGGGTAGCAATCCTTTCACTATTGCTTTTTGTTATCCTAAGAAAGGACAATCTTTTATAGTCAAAGGTGGCTTGATAGATGTCAAAAAGTATCTTACTGAACTTACGATTCCTTGTATTGTTCATTTGACGTATTTCAAACATGGTCGTTCTCGTACTCAAATCACGGTTTATGGATTGAAGCCGTCCATTCGTTGTCATTTCGGTTTGCTTGCATGGCCCAAAGAAAACAAGATATATAGTGGCATGGATGTGAATTACAAGGAGGTACTTCACATTACAAAAAAGGTTCGCAATGTTGCCCGTCGTACACTCATGGTCTATAGGGAAACAAATGGTCTCATTTTTGAGAAGAAGTTGCGACATATTCCTCGTTGTTGGATGAAAGAATTGGATCAATTTGTTGCTTGACAATGTTCTGATTTTCTGCTACAGTAGTCTTTCAACAATCAAATAAGGGGAAACATGAAACGTCTTAACAGTGTTGAAAATGATACGGTACAACTGGAAGTCATTGAATGTGATTGTGGCTATCATATGGGTATTGACGCCACCTATTTGATTCAGGTCAGGGATTTCGTAACCCATTGTCCGAATTGTGGGATTGAAATTGATACGGCTGTTCTTTGTCCAGATGATGAAACAGATGAAACAGATGAAACAAAGGTAAAATAATGCAAAGGTTAGGATGGCGTCAACCTAATCCTGTTATGCAACTTCGTGCCTTTGTTATGAGACTAGAAGGACATGCTTTGACGCCTCATATGGATGCAAATGACCTCCGTTTGGCTATCGAAAGTAGGGCAGAAGAACTTAGGGAACTGTTGCCATATCTCGAAGGCGAAAAACAATGGGTGGATATTAACAGTCTTCGTGGACGTGATAAATGTCCATCATGTCATAATGGTGCATTGCAATATGACGAATATCATCATCTCATTTGTTCTGAATGTAAGGTCGATTTTTCTTCATAATGTTCATGATTACTCTTGACATTCTGAATAAGTTGTGATACTCTATAGGAACAATAAGGGGGAACCATGACAGCTAATCAATGCCAAGCAGAAGCAACTGTACGCCAATATATTGACATT
>CAYVBI010000309.1:0-2082 GCA_964448985.1 uncultured Dehalococcoidales bacterium | reverse complement strand
GGGGACAGGCTGACGGAGCCGATCTTCGGTCCCTCGGGCAGGCAGGTCCGCTTGAATTGGTTGGCGAAAAAGCGCCTGATGAAAACGGCCAGCCATTTGTTGAGGTCTTCCAGAGTATAGCGGCCGTCGAATGATTTCTGTTTTCTGGCCTCATTGGCCAGGAAAAGTATCTTGGACGGCCGCATGCCGAAGCGGACAAAGGGATATAGATAGAAATCGGCCAGCTCCACAGGGCCGATGACCTCCTCACTTATCTGTGTAATCTGCCCCTTGACAGGCCGCCGGAGCTCGGGGGAAATGGGTGTATCCAGTACGTCCCTGAGGATTTTCTGCGCGGGTGAACCGGCCAGTTCCTCGTCGGACACCCATCGGATGAGGTAGCGCACCAGCGTTTTGGGCACCGATACGTTGATATCGTAATGCGACATATGGTCGCCCGAGAAAGTGCTCCATCCCAGGGCCACCTCGGTCAGGTCACCCGTACCCAGCAGTATGGCCTTAAGCCCGTTCGCCCTGTTGAAAAGGAACTCGGTGCGGTATCGCGCCTGTATGTTTTCAAAAACTACATCCTCGCGGCCGTCATGCCCGAGGTCGTCCATATGAGCCTTGCACGAACGTGTGATATCCACGCGTTCGAAGCTCACGCCCAAAGCTTTACATAAATCTGTTGCATTGTCCCTCGTCCTGCGCGTGGTGCCGAAGCCGGGCAGGGTGCAGGCGGTAACGTTCTTCACAGGCAGGTTGAGATAATTCATGGTCCTGACCGCTACGAGAAGGGCAAGCGTGGAGTCAAGTCCGCCGGAAACTCCCAGCACGATCCGGTCGAGTTTAGCCCCGGATAGTTTTTTAGCAAGGGCGGCCACCTGCATGGCGAAGATGTCCCGGCATCTCTCAGCGCGTTTTTCGGAATCCCCGGGGACGAAGGGATGTGGATCTATATTCCTCATTAGTCCGACGGCCGGTATATCGGTTACCGCCGCTTCGATGATCCGGAAGGGCTTGATATGTGCCGGCGATTGGCGGAAGCTTGTCATTGATATACGGTCGTGCACCAGTCTATCGATATCAAGGTCGGATATCGTCATGTCTGACTTCTGCTTAAAAATATCTGATTCCGCCAGCAGGCTACCGTTCTCGGCTATCAGTGTGTGGCCGCCGAAAACGATGTCGTTGGATGATTCCCCCATCCCGGCTGAAACATAGCAGCAGGCTGCTGCGCACCTGCCTGATTCAGATGTAACCATGGAACGGCGCCACTCCGCCTTGGCCAGCACCTCGTTACTGGCTGAGATATTAAGCAAAACGGTCGCGCCGGCCAGCGCCTGATATTCATGCGGCGCCAGCGGTACCCACATGTCTTCACATATCTCTACGCCCAGCATGGCTGATGTAAAGCCACGCAGCGAAAGCAGTATGTTTGTGCCGAATGCAATAGCCCTGTCTCCCAGGTGGACGATATCGGAGCAGGCGTCCTCGGAGGAGACAAACCACCGGTTCTCGTAATACTCTTTATAGGACGGTAAGTATGTTTTGGGTATGATGGCCAGCACCTGCCCCCCGTTCAGTACCGCGGCACAATTGAAGACCTTCTGGTCTATACACATGGGCAGGCCGGCCACTATCAACATGCCGCTGTCTGCTGTACTTGCTGCCAGCCGTAAGAGTCCTTCCTCGGCCTTTGTGAGCAATGATTGCTGGTGTACCAGGTCAGCGATGGTATAGCCTGTGACCGACATCTCGGGGAAGGCCAAAACCTGCGCTCCTTTTAATCTCGCCGCCTTGGTCATGCTGAGCATGGACGCGACATTGAAGTCGACGTCGGCCACCCTGAGCTCCGGCACGGCTGCCGCTATCCTCAGAAATCCGAGGTCCCTGTTTAAAAATATTTTCTGTACCGCCATATATGACCCCTAATAAGCCGGCCATGTCTTAAAGCAGCTAAATGGCCCTTGCCCTCCTTGAATAGTGCAGCGCCACCGGGCTTTGGCTATAATAAATCGTTGCCGGTATAAAATCAAAACTAACCATAACATATTTTAAGGTTTTCCAGGAGAAATTCATATGTTCAAACTCGTTTTACTG
>CAYVBI010000308.1:0-2095 GCA_964448985.1 uncultured Dehalococcoidales bacterium | reverse complement strand
GCAGGCTGGAAAGATATGTCGCCGACTGGGACCTGGCGCATAAAAAGGAAACAAAGGTTGAATTGCCCCCGCCCACAGGCAAAAGGGTGGCGATTATCGGATCCGGCCCCGCCGGGCTGACCTGCGCGGCCGACCTGGCCAGGCTGGGACACAAAGTCACAGTATACGAGGCCCTGCATACGGCAGGCGGCGTCCTGATGTACGGCATCCCCGAGTTCCGCCTACCTAAGAATGTGGTCCAGTCTGAAGTTGATTATGTAAAATCACTGGGAGTGGATGTCCAGCTCGACTCTGTTATGGGAAAGCTGGCAACGGTGGACGAGCTGCTGGAAAAGGACTTCGACGCGGTTTTCCTGGGCACGGGCGCCGGGCTTCCCATGTTCATGGGCATACCCGGTGAAAACCTCAACGGCGTTTACTCGGCCAACGAGTTCCTGACACGGGTCAACCTTATGAAAGCCTATCTCTTCCCCGAGTACGATACGCCCATCAAGGTGGGAAAGCAGGTGGCGGTGATCGGGGGCGGCAATGTCGCCATGGACTCGGCCAGGTGCGCCCTCAGGCTGGGCGCGGACAAGGTCTATATTGTCTATCGCCGCTCTCGTACCGAGCTGCCGGCGCGCCATGAAGAGGTTGAGAACGCTGAAGAGGAAGGCATTATATTCAAGTTCCTCACCAATCCCAAGCAGATAATCGGCGACGACAAGGGGTGGGTCAAGGCCATGGAGTGCTATGAGATGGAGCTGGGTGAGCCCGACGCCAGCGGCAGACGCCGCCCGATAACTAAACAGGGCAGCGAGTTCACCATCGATGTCGACGTAGTTGTAGTTGCCCTCGGCACGACACCCAATCCCCTCATACCGTCCACCACCAAAGGGCTTGAGATCACCAAACACGGCACGGTGGTTGCCGATGAGCAGTCCGGTAAAACGGTCAAGGACCGCGTCTGGGCCGGCGGGGACGTGGTCACAGGCGCGGCCACAGTGATCAGCGCCATGGGCGCAGGGAAACGTGCTGCCGCCTCCATAGACGCCTTTCTGATGGGGCAGAAACCTTAACGGGCGCAGCTAAAGCAACGCCCCTACATGAAACGCTGTAGGGGCGGGTTTTTAAACCCGCCCGCGTTATCGGATAATATTTATTGACAGCCAGACAGCGTTTTGTTTATTATATTAGCAATTGAATATTGTAAAGGCTGTGAACGGGAATAGTAGTTCCTGCAGCGAAGGCCACAGAGAGTCAAGCAAGGTGAAAGTTGACGCCGGAGCGGGGATTGAATGGGCCCGGGAGCCGCAAACCGAAAGGGAAGTACCCGAGTAGGCTTTGACGCAGGGATAGCGTGATCACAATCCAGGGTATCGCCGGTAACACGGCCGTACCTGCCAGAGATGGTCCGGCAACGGATCAATAAGGGTGGCACCGCGAAGCTAAACCTCTCGCCCCTTAGGCGAGAGGTTATTTTATTATATGGAGGTCTAAAAGGAATGGAATTGAATATGTGGCCCGGCGGGGCCGAGAATTTGGTCTGATAAACCGGCATACATGTACAGATATAAAAAATATTTAAAGAGGTGAAAAAATGGCGAAAAAATTAACAAAATTCATTCTCCCTGAAAAGGACATGCCGACTTCCTGGTACAACATACTGCCCGATCTGCCCGAACCCATGCTCCCGATGCTCCATCCGCAGACGCATGAGCCGACCATCCTGCCTCCACCACTCTTCCCGGCAACCCTGAACGACCAGGAGTTCAGCAAGGAACATTTCATCGAAATCCCCGACGAGGTGCTGGACGTCTATAAGATGTACCGTCCATCGCCACTTATCCGCGCCTACAGGCTGGAGAAGGCGCTGGGCACGCCGGCACAGATATTCTACAAGTACGAGGGCGTCAGCCCGGCGGGCAGCCACAAGCTGAACACCGCCATCGCACAGGCTTACTATAACAAGAAAGCAGGCATCAAGCGCCTGGCTACCGAGACCGGCGCAGGACAGTGGGGCAGCGCCCTGTCCCTGGCCTGCCAGTACATGGGCCTTGAGTGCAAGGTCTACATGGTCAAGGTCAGCTACAACCAGAAGCCCTACCGCCGCATC
>CAYVBI010000307.1:0-2159 GCA_964448985.1 uncultured Dehalococcoidales bacterium | reverse complement strand
AGCACCTCGGCATAGCTTACAAGAGGGGACATACGCCCCAGGGTTCGCTCTGGTAGTTAGCACGCCGGAACGGACTGACACCTTCTTCTACCGTTTAATATAGCCATATTAGCGGCCACTGCCAGTATATTTTTGTAAAAGATGTATCTCTCAGGCATGTTCCTGTTATCATATAGGAGACTATTAACGTTAAATGGGAGGTTGGGTTAATGCTCAAGAGACTCTCTGTAATATCCGTCCTGGCACTGCTGCTTGTTGTTATAGTTGTTCTGGTGCCCTGGAGCGCCTGCGACCAGGGGACAAAGCAGGCTGAAGTTCCGGCAGGTCCGCCCTCGGTCACGTCTTTCAAGCTGACAAGCCAATACGCAGGTGAGGACCAGGCGCCCGTGTTCCTTTGGGAGGCTGCGAACGCCTCATCGGTGACCCTCACCCAGTACGGCGAGGTGGTCTATCATATAGAGGCCGTGTCTGATACGGGGAGTGGTGCACTTCTTACGCCCCTGTATGAAAAGGCCTACGCTTCGACTACAAGTGAAAACGGCGAGAGGCAGCCTTATAGTCCCAGTCTGTTTCCTGCGAAGTTTATAGGTAAAGGAACTGGCAAGCCACCTTCCGCAAAGTATAGCAATGACTTTTGGACTACAAAAGGCAATGTATCGCTATGCCTATGGGAGGGTGTAGCTGATTTCGGTAACAAGGCTTGGCGGGACAGCCACTGTACTGATATTAAATTAAGTGAGTATGATAAGAGTGATGCACTTTTAGCCGAAAACCTGCATTCACACCGTCTTGTGTGGAAATTCGGTGATACCAAAGAGGGTGAACAGGGGCCTGTGGTTACAAACGTCCCTGAGCCTGACTTTATTCGTGACATTGCCATTAGCATAGATAGGATATGGGAATTTGGTGATACCAAAGAGGGTGAGCATAAATCGATACTTACAGACGCCGTTCTGGATGTCAGTTCTCCCGACGGCCAGTTAGTAACAACCAAAATACCTGTTGCCGTCGTGCAGGAAGGCGACCCGCTGGCCCCACCTTCGCAAACCCTAATCGTGCCCCCACCCTGCGTCAGGCCAGGTTCATCGACACCCATCATACCCACCATCAATCGCTGGGCGGTAAAGAACCCGGTGATTAAGGACGGCGAGGCGCCGCAGCTTGAATTCGAGGTCACCAACCCCCATATCATCTCCATCAGGCACGGGGATGAATACATATCCATCATCAAGATTATCAGTTCGATGCCCACACAAAGCCTCTCCCTGCCACCATTTACGGACGAGGCCCACGCTTCTACTACAAACGATAAAGAGGTGAAGCAGCCTTACAGCCCGGGTGTTTATCCCGTTATCTACCAGGGATCTTCCAGCGGGCGACCTGCTACAATCATTTGGAAGTTCGGGGAGAAGTCCAGGGAGGACTCGGCCGAGATAACGGTGTGCTCCCCCACGGGTGACATCGTGTCGGCCACGGTGACATTCACCATCATGCGGGTCGAGGAACAGGTTCAGCCACCTGCGGCGCTACTACCACCCGTAATTACTTTCAACGCCAGCCGCAACATAGTCGGCCCCTTTGACCCGGTGACCTTCACCTGGAACGTGACCGGCGACAATCTGACGGTCAAGCTGGTAAGTGATGGCTCCCAGCGTACTGTTTCCCCATCGGGCAGCGAGGATATCATCAGCATGAAGTCCGCCTGCTACTTCCTCACCGCTGTGAATCCTGCAGGCCGTGCCTCGGAGCAGCAGTGCATCACCGTCCAATCTACAGGGTTCATGCAGCCGCCGGACATTGATGAACCGCCCTGTCCGCCGGGCAACAACACCCCACCACGAGCAGCGCCCTAACAGGTGGTTATACTTTAAGTAGGATCATATTACAGGCTGGTACAACAATGTGGATAATAGCGTTACTGTCAATCCTGATTCCAGTGGTTTTATGGGGCTGCGTGGAAAAAAGCTTCCCGGTGACGGAGACATATACCGAGACGGAGTATAAGACTGAGTATAGGACAGAAACCACCAGGACTGAGGTGCAGAAAGAGATCGTCAAGAGCGGCGAGGATTTACTCAATGCCTACAGCTGGTACAACACGGGTACAACCAGCGGCAAGTGGGGCAGCATATGCGTGAACCAGCCTTTCTGGTATTTCT
>CAYVBI010000306.1:0-2169 GCA_964448985.1 uncultured Dehalococcoidales bacterium | reverse complement strand
AGAGCTACAACAGGAACCGCGTTGCCGACAGGCGGATCCTGCAAACGATCGTTGACCTCTTAAGCCTGCCGGCAGGTAAGCTTATCGTTGACATCGGTGCAGGAACAGGCAACTATTCTAATGCTCTGGCTGAATCAGGCTACAGGTTATTTGCTGTTGAACCATCCGAGATTATGCGCAAGCAGGCGGTCTCAAACGATAATATCATGTGGATCAACAGCATTGCCGAGTCTCTCCCTTTAAAGAATGCCTCAATGGACGCCGCCATCATCATCTTGGCTATACATCATTTCTCGGATCTGGGTGACGCTGCTGACGAAGTAGCCCGTGTTTGCCCGTTTGGGCCGGTGATACTGTTGACCATGGACCCCAGGCAGGGCGAAAAATTCTGGTTTTACGACTACTTTCCTGAAATTGCGCAGCATGTTTTAAAAAATTTCCCACCGTTGGATGAAGTCATAGATATCTTTTCCCAGACTGCACACAGGCAATGTCAGGTTGTTAAATTTCCTTTGCCACACGACTTTAAAGATAAGAACATGTGCGCGGGTTGGAACAGGCCGGAGATATACTTGGACCATCTGATGAGGCAGAATACGTCCGGTTTTGCGCTGGCTTCCCCGTCGGTAGTGCAGAAAGGCATTAATATGCTCGAAAACGATCTCCAATCTGGGAGATGGGATATACTCAACGGCCACTTGAGAGGACGGCAGAGTTTTGACGCCGGATTCAGGTTCTTAGTATTTCGAGCATAATACCGTGCTACTGAGTAGCATTTTGCTGGATTCATTGCAGCGTCACAAGCCGATAATAAGCCAACTTGAGATATGGACACAAGCGATGATTTGAACTACAAAGGGTATAAACTTTTAAAAAGTTAATACGTTTTATATCTTGCAACTGAATAAATAGGAGGATGTATTAAGCATGAAGCATTTCCGTTTGTACTCATTCCTGGCATTACTTGTTATCATGTCACTGGCAGTCACATCAGCCTGCAGCACGGCAACCACGTCGAGTGATACACCTGCTACGACTGAAGTCCCGGCCACGTCGGGGGCAACCACGGCTCCTGTGACGGCGCCTGTTAGCGGAGGAGCCCCTGACCTGGTTATAACCAAGGTCTGGCTCGACGGTTTAATGGTCAGATACTCTATTAAAAACGTGGGAACTGCGGACTCGCCTCAGACTGAGGCGTATATCTATGTGAATGACCTCATGCCGACCATGGGCGGCTCCAGCTTCGTCGACGTTTTGAAACCGGGAGAGGAGCGGTCGCTTGTATTCTCCAACTACGAATGGCCCTACGACCGAGGTTCAAGTATGCAGGAGTTTATAGCCAATGTTAATCCCGCCGGCTATATCGATTTACGCCTGCAGAACAACAAACTCAAAGTGTGCGCCGATGCTAAGAGCGAAGCCGGCGAGACGATTGAGACCAACAACTGCAAGGTTACGCTGGTCGGCATATTATGGGATTACGACCTGCTTCGCGTATCCAACCTGGCCCTGTGGAGAAACAACGACGGGGATATCCCCGACCCGGGAAGCGAGAGGAGTGTGACCGGCGCCCATTTCCAGATACCGAACGCAGACATGGAGACGACGCCGCAGCTGGAGATCATACCGCCGCAGGTGCCGCAAGGTTGGATGCAGGGTACCTATGGCTATTTCTATGCCGACGGTATAAGCAGCTCTCCTAAAATAGCAGCCCTGAAAATTCCTGCCAAGCTGCATTTCGTGGCCAGGGTCGGCCTGACGAGCAACTCAACAGGAAGCGACGGAGTGACTGTCAAGTTCGGGCTTAAGGACCTCAACGATAACGTGACCTGGATAGCCAGCAAGAAAGTTACTACACCCGGAGCTTTTGAGGACTGGGATATCAATCTGGGCGATTACGAGGGGCAGAAGTGCTATCTAGTACTGCGTGTGGAAGCCGGGGCTTCACCTGTAAACGACTTTACCATCTGGAACCAGGCGAGATTGATACAGGTAAACGATTAGCGCCTCTTGAACATTGAGTAGAGGCCCTGATGGGTAAACCCTGGAGGAGATTCGCCTTTTGCAAAGGCGAATCTCCTTTAATATTTACAGTAACACTACTTGCCGGCTGTCAGGTCTCTATTAATTCAAAGGCTATGCGTGGTGTTACAGCGGGGGCAGGTGAAG
>CAYVBI010000305.1:0-2175 GCA_964448985.1 uncultured Dehalococcoidales bacterium | reverse complement strand
GCAACATCGGCGGGTCGATGGACCTCGCTGTGGGCGCCACCAAATTGATCGTGGCTATGGAGCATTTCACACCGGGCGGCGAACCTAAAATACTGGACGTGTGCAAGTACCCGCTGACGGCCAAAGAATGCGTGGACGTTATTGTAACCAACTATGCCCTCATCGAGGTTACTCCCAAAGGGTTGCTGCTTAAAGAGGCGATACCCGGCATAACCCCGGAAGATGTGCAGAAAATGACGGCTGCGCGATTGATAGTGGCAGACGATTTCCATGAGATGGAGCTGTAGCTCCGTTTTGCATCAAGGCTGAATTGAGACTAAAATTATAGTCCGGAGGGATTTACAATGGCTAATCAGATCGGTAAGAAGTACATTTGCAGCAAATGCGGCTCCGAATTCATCGTGACCAAGGGCGGCAACGGGCAGGTAACCTGTTGCGGACAGCCCATGGAACAGAAGAAGTAAAAGGGTTTAATAACCTTTACAGGAGAGAGATAACATGGCAAACCAGCTTGGCAAGAGATTTAAGTGCGAGGTCTGCGGGACCGAGGTGCTTTGCACCAAGGCCGGTGAAGGCACTGTTACCTGCGACGGCAAAGAGATGGATCTGCAGAAGCCCAAGGCTCTCCCATCCTCAGACTGATTCGCAAAATTAAAATAAATAATTACAGCAACGGCTGAGTTTCAGGCTTTTTATCATATTATAGTCTGGTATTGGGACTTCTCATTACAGGCTGTCTATTAAGCTGATAACTTCGCTTGTATCTACTACAGGCGCCATCATTAATCCCATTCTCTGACATGCCATATCGGCAGCCTCCATACTGCCCGCGGCTGACGCATCCCTGACCAGTACGGACAGGTAACCGCGGTCCCATGCGGTGCGTATCGTAGATTCAACACACTGATCGAGTATACATCCGCATACAATGATTGTTTTTATACCCATATGGGTAAGATAAGTCTGCAGGTTGGTCCCTTCGAAAGCGCCGAGCGCCTGCTTATGTATGACCAGATCTCCGGGCTCTATGATGGCCTTGAGCTCATCGATAATTTCCATGTCCCAGCTGCCGTCAAGCATCAGTGTCGGTACGGCAGTGCGCAGATAGCTGATAAGCGCTTCGAAACAAGTCCCCGGGAAAAGGTCTTTCCCTTCTGCCAGATATGCCTGACGTACCCAGAATACCGGTATTTCTTTTTTGCGACAGGCGGCCACGATATTTTTAATATTCTGCACCACACCCAGGTCCTCTGCCACTTTCCATGTTCCCAGGACATTCATGTTGCCGTCTTTATGCAGCACTTCATTCTGAGCATCCGAAACAATAAATGCCGTAGTCTCTTTATGAACGAATCTTTTCCACTCGATCAGGTCATAGAACGATTTACCTGACAGCAGGTCGCCTATTAACTGATCGAAAGTCGTTTTGTACTCTTCTTTAGCCACTTTATCCTCCCTTCAATGAATAATATCCACATAAGTTTTTGACATAATTGTGATAACAGCGCCCGGTTCGAGCTGTGGTTTCAACCGCCGCCAATCATCAGGAATAGCTTCACTGAATCATTATCCTTTAAGATGGTGGTGTTCCATGCGGGCTCGCCATTCACGTGGACAAGCAGTGAGTCCCTGCGGTCTTTAGGCGCCTCCAGTAACGTGATCAGGTCACGGACGTTGCATCGGTCGGGCACCTCTATTTGTGACTCGCTTTTATACTTCCCGGCATTGATCGACTTACCGGTTAACCTGTCGTAATAAAGATTGATCTTCATTGTCTTTACCTCTTCATCTTGCCCAGCGCGACCAGCAACAATACGCCGAAGAAGTTAAAAAAGCCCGGGTCACCTGCAAGCCTCAAATTCCAGTTGTTCATGGCATTCTGCAATCCCGTCTCACCGCCGAAGGCCAGCGTTTGAAATGCCGTTGAGGGGTCCTTCCAGACCAGGGCCATAGTGTAGTCTTTAAGTACCTTATCCGACGAGTATTTCCCGTTCTTAAAAATGAAGCGCCTGCCGATTTTGCCGTCCTCGGTCATGATCACAAAGACGAGGTTACGTATGGCCATCATCTCCTTGATCGCTTTATTGGTTTTAACGGCTCTTCCCATGGAAAAACTGATTATTGAGAGCAACATCGAGAACAGCAATTCATTAACACCTCCGGCTTTCATTCACA
>CAYVBI010000304.1:0-2177 GCA_964448985.1 uncultured Dehalococcoidales bacterium | reverse complement strand
CGGGATGGTCCACGTTGAGGATGCCCATGTTTGCCCCCCGCCGCATGCCGCCCTGTTTAATGACATCGGTGGCAGTATCGAAAGCGCGCATGAACGATACGGGCCCGCTGGCGACCCCCCCGGTGGATCCCACGCGGTCCTGCTTGGGCCTGAGGCGGGAAAAAGAGAAACCCGTGCCTCCTCCGCTCTTATGGATCAATGCCGTGTATTTGACAGCATCAAAGATGGATTCCATGGAGTCTTCGATCGGAAGGACAAAGCAGGCGGACAATTGACCCAGCTCCCGGCCGGCATTCATGAGGGTGGGAGAATTGGGCAGAAAATCCAGCGAAGTCATCAGACGATAAAACCTGTCTTCCCATTCCTCCAAATCGGCTTTATTATCGAATATCAGCTCGGCCGAAGCTATGTGTTTACTGACCCTCCTGAAAAGAGCATCGGCTTTTTCCGCAGGATTGCCCTGCATGTCTTTTTGCAGATATCTTTTCTCCAGCACGACCATGGCATTGTCTGATAGTTTTAGCTCAGCAGGGGCGGATTTATTGGCGGTCGCCGGCTTTGCCGCCGGCACAGCCTTGGATGCGGGTGGTGGTTGCACAGATTGCCGCTCCGCCGGCGGCTTGGCGCTGGCCTTCTCCGCCAGCAGCTCGTTTACTATGGTGACTATACGCTCCTTTTGGGGTAATGGTGGTATAACGGGCGCAACCAGATGCTCCATGCCCGGCAGGGCAGGTTCGATCCTTTTGGCCGAAGTCTGTTCATCCATAGACATTCTCTTCTCCAGCATCGATATTACTTGTTCAGTGAGCTCCTCGAGCTCAGGCCTATCGGTGATGCCCATGGTCTGGGTATAAGTAAAAACCGTCCTGGCTACGAAATTCCTGACGGAATCGGGAAGCTGATTGCGGGCCTGTTTATTTACCATCTTTCTGTTTCAGCCTCGCTCGTCGCCGCTGCCTGGACAGATCATCTTTTTTAATAAGAGGAAGCTGGCCATCCAGTGGAGCGCCAAGCTTGCTCTCGATAAGTGTATCCACCGCCTGTTTGAGAGTTGTGATATCGGAGAACTCGTAGTAAACACTGGCAAAGCGTATGTAGGCAATATGGTCCAGCTCAGAGAGCTTGGTAACCACAATCTTGCCTATGAGGGAACTGGATATCTCCGTCCTGCCGAGGCTGTAAAGCTCGGCCTCAATAGTCTCCACCAGTTTCTCGATAGTGCCGGTCGGCATGGGACGTTTCTCGCAGGCCTTGCGTATCCCGGAAAACAGCTTCTCACGGTCGAACTCCTCACGGCGGCCATCCTTCTTTATTACATACAGGCTCCTGTTTTGCAGCCTCTCGTAGGTGGTAAAACGGGACTGGCAAACGATGCATTCGCGCCGCCGCCTGATTTCCTCCCCCAGGCTCCTGGAGTCTATTACCTTGGATTCCGGCTGACCGCAAGAAGGGCACTTCATCTAACAACACTATAATATGTGGTTTTACTGGATACTACCACAACATATAGTAAGAGTCAATGGTTCAGGAGACATAAATAGGACGGGGCGGAGAATTTTCTCCGCCCCGTCCAAATGATCTTATGGTTCGTTGATTAAGGTCAGCGCTGCATCCTGTTGATGCCTGCCGGCTGGGGGGCTGCCGCCTGCGCATTGGGATAACGCGAGCCTCTCCTCAGGAATGAAGGTACGTCGAGGCTGTCTTCGGTTGCTCCTCTCAGCAGTCTGCGCAATTCGACCTCGGTAGGTACGCCTGAACAATATTGCGCGGTGAAGCCTGTTGCTATGATAGTGATCTGGACATCGTCTTCCATCTGGGGATTGAAAACGACGCCGAAAATGATGTTGGCATCGGGATCGACTGACTGTGCGATCACGTCGGCCGCCTCGTTGCACTCGAAGAGGGTCAGGTTGCTGCCGCCCGTGACGTTGAAGAGTACGCCTTTGGCGCCGCTGATGGATACATCGAGCATCGGGCTGGCCAGGGCGTTCTTAGCGGCCTCTACGGCCCGGTTTGTGCCCTTGCCGTGGCCGACCGACATCCATGCGGGACCGGAGTTCTTCATGATGGCCCGGATGTCTGCGAAGTCCAGGTTGATCAGTCCGGGTACGGTCACCACTTCAGCGATGGCCTGCACGCCCAGGCGCAGCACATCGTCTGCCAGCCTGAAGGCATTG
>CAYVBI010000303.1:0-2200 GCA_964448985.1 uncultured Dehalococcoidales bacterium | reverse complement strand
GAGCAGAAGAGAAAATACCTGCCGGGCCTGGCTAAAGGCGACATCGAGTTCAGCATGGCTCTGACTGAACCAAACGCCGGCACGAATACCCTCAACATCAGCACCACCGCCAGGAAAGAGGGCAACTACTGGATCATAAACGGCAATAAGACCTTTATCAGCGGCGCCGACCGGGCTCACGGTATGCTGATCATCGCCCGCACTTCTCCCAGCGGAAGCACAGGCGGCAAGACCTCGGGCCTGAGCCTTTTTTTGGCAGACCTGCCGAATAAGGCCGTGGAGATATCACCCATAGCAAAACATGGCGTGAACTACTCCCATTCCTGCAATGTAACCTTCAGCGACCTGAAGCTGCCGGCCGATGCACTCATGCCCCCACTGGACGGCGGCTGGCACAACGTGCTGGATACGCTAAACCCAGAGCGCATGAGCTTCTCTGCGGTCGGTGTAGGCATAGCCAAACTGGCCATAAGCAAGGCCGTAGAATATTCACGTGAACGCAAGGTTTTCAACAATGTTCCCATCGGAGGCTATCAGGCTTTGCAGTTCCCCCTGGCCGAATCGTATGCCTGCCTGGAGGCGGCGCGCCTGCTAAACTTCCGTGCGTCTGTAGCCTATGACACCGGTAAGCCTTCGGCGGAAGTGGGAGCATCCGCCAATATGGCCAAGGCCATCGTGGTTGAGCATGCGACTAAAGCAGTTTACTGGGCGATGCAGGTCTTCGGCGGCTACGGCTATGCAGTTGAATACGACGTCGAGAGATGGTGGCGTGAAATCAACCTCGCAAGGCTTGCGCCTGTTACCCAGCAGATGACACTGGCCTATATCGGGGAAAGGGTCCTGGGGATGCCCAAGAGTTACCAGGTATAGCGGCTCACTGATATCTGCCCGGTTACCCGTGGGGGATACGCGTCAGACTAAAGCTTGTTCAGAGCTGCCCTGAGGCGCGCCATACAGCGGTCCCTGCCCAGCACCTCCATCGTCTCAAAGAGGGGCGGCGAGGCAGTACGGCCGGTGACAGCCACGCGCAGGACACCGAAAAAGGGGCCGGCCTTGAGACCAACCTCCTCCGCAAGAGGCCTGACCGCAGCCTCCATGTCACCGGCTGACCATTCACTGATGCTGTCCAGCGCTTGCAGCGTCCTGGTCAGCACTTCTTTGGCCTGGCCCTTCTCCAGCTTTCCGCACAGCAGGCTGCTCTCATATTCCAGCTCATTGCTGAAGAAAAAATCCACCAGGGAAGGCACTTCAGAAAGCACTTTGGCCCTTTCCTGCACCAGCGGGGCTATCTGTTCTAAATAAGCCGCATCGATGGGCCTTTTCACCTCGGACGGGAGCGCCCGTTCGACAAAGGGCATGCTCCTGTTGCTGAACTCCTGCGAGCTCAGGTTGCGTATATAAACCCCGTTCATCCATTCCAGCTTGGTTTGATTAAAGACCGCGGCGGTTTTGCTGACCCTCTCGATAGTGAAGTTTTTGACGATCTCTTCGCAGGTCATTATCTCCGTTTTGTCGTCGAGCGACCATCCCAGCAGTGAAAGGAAGTTTATCATGGCCTCGGGAAGATATCCCCGGTCCCGGTATTCATCTATGGACGTGGCGCCATGACGTTTGCTCAGCTTGGACTTGTCGGGGCCCAGTATCATGGGGAGGTGAGCAAAGCGGGGAGGCTGCCATCCGAATGCTTCATACAGGAGCACGTGCCTGGGCGTGCTGGAGAGCCACTCTTCAGCCCGCATGACATGCGAGATTTGCATCTGGTGGTCATCGACTATGTTGGCCAGGTGGTATGTGGGATATCCATCGGATTTAAGCAGTACAAAATCATCCAGTGTGCTGTTTTCAAATGTCACATCACCCCTGATAAGGTCTGTTATCACCGTCCTGCCTTCCAGGGGTGACTTGAATCGTATTACGGGGGCTACAGCGGGATCATCCCCCGCAGTTTTTCCATGTCCGAGGTCGCGGCAGTGCCTATCGTAGCCGGGCGGCTGCTTAAGCTTAATCTGCTCCTGCCGCATGGCATCGAGCCTCTGCGAAGAGCAGTAACAATAGTAAGCTTTGCCCTCGCTGACCAGCTTTTCTCCATACTCCCGGTACATATCCAGGCGCTGGGACTGAAAATACGGCCCTTCGTCCCAATCCATGCCCATCCACTGCAGGCTGTTAAGAATAACCTCCACAGCGCCCTCCACCTTGC
>CAYVBI010000302.1:0-2241 GCA_964448985.1 uncultured Dehalococcoidales bacterium | reverse complement strand
ATGAAGCCATCGAAATGCATATCAAGGGATTAAGAGAGGATAAAATATCCATACCCGTATCAAGTTCATTTGCTGAGTACGTTGCTGTCAGATAAATGTATGGTAACGAGCTACACTGCAAAATATACGAAAATTAGCTCAGGCTACATGGGTCAATTGGTTGAATGGCCAGAAGTGATTACCGGGGGTAAGGATATCGACGAGTGCCGGGTGATGCTGAGGGATGCCTTGGGAGAGATGATGCTGGCATACAAACAGCAGAAACGCGAGATTCCTGCTCAACATCATTCCAATTAAAAGGCACCGGACATTTGATCGAATCACTGCTAATGAGTTGTGAAAGCAGGCTGGGCTAGCCCAAACTGTCCAGTTTCATTGATTTACTCCAAGGACTACCTATCTCTTTTTACCTTTCTTTATCTCTGCCTCCACTTCTCCTGCGCCCTCTTTATAGAGTTTCTCCTCATCAGGGGCTAATTCTTTCAACAGCCTCATAAATTCACCGGCATGAACCCGCTCTTCATCAGCGATATCCTTGAGCACCTCGATTACCAGCTTATCGTCTATTGATTCTGCAAGCTGCATATATAATTGAATAGCCTCATATTCAGCAGCTATCATAAAGCGTATTGAGCGAATTAATTCTGCCTTGGTTAGTTTGCGATCCTTTTTAAGACCGGAAAAAGCTGTTCCAAAATCAGGCATAATGAACCTCCTATTTATAAATCTTCACTAATTTTATGCATATTTTAATTATCAAAGCAATCTGCTTCATTGCTTCTTGACCGTAAGTCCTGGGTTACTGGTTCGATTCCGGCCGCTGCCACCAAACTTTCCATAATAAACAGCCACAATATGACAGGGCGAATAGTGGATTGGCGCTGCTGACAATGAAGAAGTGGATGGTCAGCTACCCCCGTCATTATTTGCTGAATCTCGCTTTGACCCAGCGCATACAAGCATACGAGTTTGTTAACCCGGGCGATCAATTATCCGGTCGACTGCTCTATCTTTATCAACGGGTAAAATTGATAGCCGGCGGTGTTGTCAGACTTCCCGCAGTGGTGCTGGTTATTATATCAACAAGAGTAGTGGCATTATGAGCGCGAACATTTTCCAGTGTCAGCACAGCCGCCGTTTGCCCGCTTCCCACCCTGCGAAAGGTTATTTCGGCCAGTGAACCGCTACCGCTCAATCCGTTGGAATCGACCATTGCCACCCACACACGGCCGGAACGTGCGAAGCTGAAATCAATCATAGAGTTGTCCGCCAATTCGCCCTTTGTTACGCTCTCCGGCTGTAAAACAGCAGGATTATAGACTACTTCGAACTCAAGGCTACCCAGGTTGTTGGCATTATTAGCATTGACCGGCACCGTCACCTGTGCGGTCGTTGCCCCTGATTTTCGCGCCACTTTTACACAGCTAACTGCAGGTATAATTATTACAATAGCCAGCGCTGCAATTATCAGAGTTCGCTCAATAGAACCTAACTTCATGATTATCACCTTCCTTTGCTACGGCTTGGCCTTCTCTATAATCAGCCGGGCATCCTCAGGGGTGACCCGTCCATCCTTGTTAATGTCGGCTACTAAGTCCAGTGGGAGCAACTGAACATACATTTTCAGGGCAATCAGGGCATCAAGCACCGAGAGCTTGCCGTCGCCGTTGGCGTCCCCTATCTGCTTTTGTCCGATGCTTAGCTCACCGTTAACGGAATTTACGGAGAGGGCAGCACCGGAAGAACCGGTTGCCATGATCTCGGTCAGGGTTAACGGGCTCTTGCTGCCTTCAGCTCCCAGCGCCTGGAATTCCACGACGGCTGCGGATCCGGTACCGCTGATCGACTGGGGCATGGCAAAGCCGAAAATAATGTAATCAGGCTGGACATTGGAAGTGAAGGTTGCCGGCGCCACCAGAGAACCCTTTGACACCTTTACCACCTGGACAACTGATGGATCGTAAGCCAGTTTGAAGCCCAGGCTGCCTACATTTTGTGCATTCTGAAAATTAACGGGCACCTGAACCGTGCCACCCGGCGCTACAGTTCTGGATTCGGCAATGAGCGCAGTGCCCGCAGGAGCGGGAGTGGGAGCAGGTGTAGGTGTAGGTGTAGGTGTAGGTGTTATGATTGTGGACGTGCCTTTAGGCTGACCAATTACTGATATATTCTTCCAGCAAGCACTTCCGCGATTATAACCGCCGCCTTTGTAGTTAGTATTATCCGGATCGCCGAAATAGA
>CAYVBI010000301.1:0-2249 GCA_964448985.1 uncultured Dehalococcoidales bacterium | reverse complement strand
TCCTGCTGATGCTGGGAAAGGAAGCGGCCCCGAAGTAATTGCCCACTATAAGTGGAGTCGCCACGTAGGCGGCCCCGAAGCCGAAGCCGGACAACAGCGGGTATATATAGGCGGCCAGCAGGTTATCTCTCGAAGCGATGGTGAAAAGGACCCCACCCACCAGCATCGAGAAGCCGGCGATACCTATCAGGTAGCGCGCCTCGATCTTCTCTCCCAGGAAAGATACGCTGAGCCGCCCGATGATGCTGCAGGCCAGGATCAATCCGTAGATGAAGGCAGGGTGGAAAATGAGCTGCGGGTCCACAGGCGAAAAGCCGCGGTCCTGCAGGTGGGCAGGCGTCTGGGTCAGCACGGCCTGCCAGAGGAAATAAATGAAGCCCGTGGCGCCCACGATAAGCCAGAGTGCGCGGGTCTTGACGGCGTCCTGGAATCTCCAGTTGATGGGGGTGCGGTAGGTCCTGATCAACCTGTGCCTGGTGTGCGCGATGGCCGCCTGCTCGGCCTGCGGAGATAGACCGTCCGGGTGCTGGCCCAGGTCCTCGGGACGGTTGCGCACCGCGATAAGCGCAATTACAGCCCCGGCCAGGCAGGCCAGCGCTATGGTATACCAGCCAACGCGCCAGTCGTTGCCGAAATTGACGATGCAGCCGCTTATGATCTGCGGGTAAATGAAACCGCCGATGGCGCCCCCTCCCAGCACCAGTCCCAGGGCCAATGCCCTGTGCACGTTGAACCACAATAGCACCAGGGCCTGCACAGGCACCACCGAGCTGAAGGAAAGTCCCAGTCCCACAAAGAAACAGATAATCCAGTACATGATCGGGTACGAGTGTCCTGCAATGGATGTGCATACCTGTGCCAGCAGCGCCATCAGCACACAGCTCAGGGCAATGATTATGCCGCCTATGGCCAGCGTTTTCCTCGGGCCGAAACGGTTGATCAGCCAGGGAATGACGAGCGCGCCCATTCCCAGCATGATGCCGATGATGGAATAGCCGACATTCATCTCCCCGCGCTGCCAGCCCAGGTCCTCGGCCATAAAGGTATAAATAACGGGCGGACCGTAAAGGGCGAAGCCGATGGGGATGGAATAAACCAGACAGAGGATGGGAAGCAGCCACCAGCCGTAAAAACCGCTGCCAGTCGCTTTATTGGGCATTCGCTGATTCTCCTTACGGCTAATTGATACTAAGGATGCAGAGAAGCCATTATATCACGGCACTGCTTCTCAATACATGCGGGCAGCGATATCGCGGATTTCTATTCAGCAGATTTAAACATAACTATCTCGTGCAATGTTGTCCCCATCTCTTTGTTGGTCTTACCGTCGCGTGTCACGCTTATATCGAAATTTGAGGCCAGTCTGAAATACCCCGGCTTTAGCCGCAATATATTCTTTGCCATGAACCTCAGGACCGGGCTGAAATTATTGAGCATATCTTCAGCTTCGAGGACTTTTATAACACTGAGGTTTGCCTCCAGTTGATCCGGAACACTGATAGTCAGTTTCTTCGGATAACTATGTTTTGCGCTGGAGTTATATTCAAAATCCTGCTTGCTGAAATCAAATTCGCCCGTGCTGAGTATAACTTCTCTGCCATCAGCCAGCATCAGCACCTTCACAGCATAGTTGTCCATCTTTTTATTGCACTGGATGAAAGCATAGGATACGGTATAGTGCTCTGAATAGATCCGGCCCCACATCCAGTAATCGATGATTACGGGGAACTGAAAATTCAGCCAGTTGTGATCATGGTAGCCAACTCCCTTGACCTGTATCGTATTACTTCCATCCGTAATGGTTCCTTCCACGGAAGCCCTGGCAAAAGGGACCACCCAGGCAAAGTAGCCCATATTGCCAAATTGAGAGAGGCCCGTTCCCGGTTTCCAGCCGTTTACCTCTGCCCTGTATGTGAGATGACAGCTCAGGTCCTTCTCTTTGATGCAAATCTCATAACGAGGCAGTTGCCCTTCCAATTGTTCAACTATCAGGTAATTGGCGCCAACTTTGACATCGGCCTTATCACGGGAAGCGGTGAAATCCGACTTACCGTAGGGCACGAATTTCTGGGTCTTCTTTCCATCCGGTCTGAGCAATACAATTTCTACACCGGGTTTGCCGCCCATTCCGGGGTTGGGGTTTGCTGCGTGGAAAAAGACTACCAGGGTATGACCGCTCTCTAAATGCGCATCGAAATACCACCACTCGTACGCGCCTTTTGCGCCCATATCGATATGAAGCCCGTCCT
>CAYVBI010000300.1:0-2265 GCA_964448985.1 uncultured Dehalococcoidales bacterium | reverse complement strand
GTCGGGGTTATAACGCAGTACTTTGATTTGCACTTTTTTTTCGTTCATGGTTCTCTTCACCCTGCACTATTTTTATTGCCCAAATAATGGACCGTCAATGCTTGCCCCCGGTGTCCGAATGCATCTGCATCATCTTTTTCATCATCTCCAGGTATGGCAACCTGCCAGTCGGGGGTGTCATCGAGGTGATTGTTACCGGCCGGTGGCTGATTTCGAACCTCCCGTTTTTATATTGGACCAGGCTTTCTTTCAGCCAGTTATCATTATCGGTATAGAAGTGGTCCTCACGTATATGCACGCCGCGGCTTTCGGTCCTGGCTAATGCGCTGCGCGTGGAAGCCTCCAGCAAATACAGGATGTTTTCCAGTTCAATGGCATCCAGCCACTCCTTATTGTATACATGCCCCTTGCTTACTGTGCTGAGATATGGCAACTTCTCCTTTCTTACCGATTGCAGGAACTCCAGGAAGTCCTGCAACTCCCGCTGGTTGCGGATGGGCCCGAGATAACGGTGTGCCTTCACCTGCACTTCCCTGCGCACGGCGCCGGGCGTCAGCCCTTCGTTGCGGGATAACGGCTTCTCGGCAGATTCAACCATCCGGCCGATCACCTTTTCATTTATAGGGGCGGCCTTGTTCCTGAGTGCATACGCGGCCGCATTTTCACCTGCGTCGAGTCCCTGGGTCAGCATTTCAGTAATGGCCGAGAACACCCGGTTGGCCCCGAATGTGCCCAGAGCGCACTCGCCTGCGGCATATAGGCCTTCTATGCTGCTCTCAAAACGTTCGTTGACAACTATACCGCCATCGAAAAATTCGACGGCCGGTCCTACCTCGATAGGCCTGTCCTCTTCCAGCATCTTTGCCCAGGGGGCAAGGTCGAGCGCCTTATATTTCCAGTTAGGGAACATGAATTCGCACACCATTTTGAACATGTCCCAGGACACCTGTCCCCTGCTGTAATAGACGCCGCCGTTTTGTCCGGCATTACCCTGGCGTATTTCCCTGCTGCTGGCATACGATACGAAGCTCTTGTTCCACTCGGTGGAGGTGCCGGTTTTAACCAGGTCTGGATCATAGGATGCCAGGATGTCATCGCCCTTGCTGTTGGTTAGCCTCCCGCCGCAGATCAGGCCGGTCAGGTACGGGGCAATGCTTCCTATCCACATGGGCGGCTCATACATTACATTGCAGCAAAAGGTTACGAACTCCATGTTGCCGATAGTTGCACCGGCGCGGCTGGCCATGGCGATGCCATCTCCAGATAGGTCCCGCATGCCCGTGTTGGGCCAGAAAGCCTTGTGCCAGCCTCCGGTGGCCATGATCACGGCCCTGGTATTGAAACTGATAAACTGGCCTGATTTTATATCGAGGCCGAGGGCGCCGCTCACCCTCCCGTCAACGGTCAGCAGGTTCAGCAGCATTACATCCTCAAAAAGTTTCACACCCGCTTCCCTGGCCTTCTTCAGGAGGACGTCCATAATATGGGTACCGTGGGCATATATCATCCGCTGGTCCGACATCAGGATTTCCAGCCCATACGCCATCAGATCGTTCAACAGCCTCGGGGCTGTCTTAACGTACTGATCAACAAGCCTCTGGTTGTTTAAAAAATAACCCTGGCTGACAATATCATTAAAGACCTTTCCCATACTGTCGTTGGGGTCACCTTCCCGGCCGAGTTTGTTCATGCTGTTGCCGTCAAGGGTGAAATCCGCTCCAGCCATGGGAGATGCGCCGCATCGCGCCAGCGGACCCTTGCTTAAAAGCACGGTATCGGTACCTTTCTCCTTAGAGGCAATAGCTGCACGGAAGCCGGCGCCTCCACCTCCCACCACCAGTACATCAGTCTCCACACGCTTTAAATTCATGCAACCCCCTTACAAATTAATGTTAACTTACTTAACATCAGAACGCACCAAAATTGTCTTCAACTCCTCTCTTTAATCACGTTCTGTGCGTATTTATCCAGTTCGTTGATAAAATAGTCAAAGAACCCCATTTGCTCCACAGTTGTGGATTCCAGCATCTGGATGATGGGTTTGTCCATGGCCATGTGGTAACTGCGGTGTCCCCAGAAAGCCATCTTTCCGTCATCCAAAAGGTCCAACAGCACCTCTTTATTATTGTCCTCTTCCCTGTACCGCCTGACATATCTCTTCGCTTCCAGCTTCTTAACTATCTGCGAGATGGCCGATTTGGTCACGCCCATCTCGATAGACAGGTCAGTGACATTGATCGAAGGGTGCTCACCGATGGCAGCGAT
>CAYVBI010000299.1:0-2273 GCA_964448985.1 uncultured Dehalococcoidales bacterium | reverse complement strand
TTATGAAAAGCTCGGCCTCCTCCCTGCTCAGGTCGGTGGCCTGCTGAAGGCCGTATCCGCTCATGCCGTAGATGACGCCGAAGTTGATCGTCTTGGCGGCGCGGCGCATGCGCGGCGTGACCTCCGCGTCCGGCACCCCGAATACCTCCGAGGCCGTATGTGTATGAATATCTTCATCGCGCAGGAACGTGTCGATCAGTTCGCTGTCCTGAGAGAGGTGCGCCAGAGCGCGCAGGTCGATCTGGGAGTAGTCGGCAGACAGCAGCAGCCATCCGGGCTGCGCAATAATAGCCTGCCTGATTCTTGACCCGATCTCCCCTCTCACCGGCAGGTTCTGCAGGTTTGGTTCGCTGGACGACAGCCGGCCCGTGGTGGTGCCCGTCTGGTTGAAGCTGGTGTGCACCCTTCCCGTCCCGGGGTTGATCAGCATGGGCAGGGCGTCCGTGTACGTGGATTTGAGCTTGGAAAGCTGGCGGTATTCGAGTATGAATTTAATCACCGGGTGTGCGTCTTTCAGCTCCTCGAGCGTGGCTGCATCGGTGGAGAGGCCGCTCTGCGTCTTGCGCTTGGCCTGCATAGGTTGTAGCTTCAATTCATTGAAAAGCACGCCCGAAAGCTGCTGGGGTGAGTTGATATTGAACTGGTGGCCGATCGCTTCGTAGATATCCTTCTCCAGCCTCTGCATGTCCTTGCCCAGGCTGGATGACATCTCCTGCAGCAGCGCCCTGTCGAGCAGCACCCCGTTCATCTCCATCTCGGCCAGCAGCGGCACCAGGGGCATCTCCACATCGTTGAACAGGCTCCACAATTCCTCGTTGCGCAGCTCCTGCTCCAGCGATTCCTTGAGCCTGAGGGTGATATCGGAGTCGCTGCAGCCGAGCTCACCCACCTGCTCGATGGAGAGGCGCGCCGGCGACACCTGTCTCGCCCCGCTGCCCGTGAGGTCGGCCAACTCGCGCGCCTCGATGCCCAGCCTGTTGAACGCCAGCGACTTGAGCTTGAGCGACTTTTCGCCCAGCAAGTAGGCCGCTATCAGTACATCGAAGTTGACGCCGCTCATTTTAAGCCCGTTCTGGGCCAGCAATATGACGTCGAATTTGCCGTCGTAGACGATTTTGGCATAGCGCTCCTGCGTTATGTACGTACTCAGCGCTTTGACCGTCGTTTTCAGCGGCAGTTGCTCGAGGCGATCGAGAGTATTGTGGCCGATGGGGATGTAGTAGGATTCGCCCCTGGCCGGCGAGATGGCGACGCCCACCAGGCCTGCCTGCATGGGATTGTCGCCGCCCGGCGTCACGGAGACTGCGTACGTCCCGGCATAGGACAGGCGCAGCGCCAGCTCGTCTAATTTTTGTGCGGAATCGACTATGGTACACCTGCCCTGTTCGGGTTCCTTCCTGGGAGCGGCCTTTGGCGCAGCCCCGATCTCTTCGGGCAGGCGTGACAGCATGGTCGAGAAACCGAGCTCGCGAAAGAGCTCCACGACCTTATTGCGATCGTACGAGCTGACCTTGCAAGCGTTGATATCGAATGTAATCGGCACATCGGTGACTATGGCTGCGAGCTTGCTGTTCTGGAGAGCGGTCTCGTGGCTTGTCTGCAGCAGGTTGCGTATCCTCTCCGGCTGGACCTCGTCGATGTGGCTGTAGATACCGTCCAGATCATTGAACTGCTGCAGCAGCTTAACGGCCGTTTTATCTCCGATGCCCTTCACCCCGGGTATATTGTCCGAGGCGTCGCCCACCAGGGCCTTGTAGCTGATCAGTTGTCCGGGATCCAGGCCGTATTTCTCCTTTACTGCGGGGGGGTCGTAAACCACCGTATCAGCAAAACCGCGCCGCGGGGACATGACGCGTACACCCGGCTGCACCACCTGCAGCATATCATTGTCGCCCGTTACGATCAGCGTATCTATGCCTTCTGAGATTGCCAGCGTGCTTATTGTGCCGATCAAGTCGTCGGCCTCGAAGCCGTCCATCTCGAAGATGGGCAGGTTGAACGCATCGGCAAGCTGGTGGACGCGCTCGATCTGCGTGACCAGCTCGGGTGGCGTTTTGGGGCGTTGGGCCTTGTAGTCTTCGAACATCTCGTGCCGGAATGTGGGGGCGGCCCGGTCGAAGGTGATGGCCCAATAGTCTGGCTCGTTCTCCCTCAGCAGCTTCAGCAGCGTGCTGGCGAAGCCCTGGACGGCGTTGACCATCTCCCCGGTCTTTGTGATAGACAGGGGCGGCAGCGCGTGGAATGCGCGGTGCACCAGCGCATTTCCATCGAAG
>CAYVBI010000298.1:0-2276 GCA_964448985.1 uncultured Dehalococcoidales bacterium | reverse complement strand
GCACGACACGCGGTTTAGGAAACCGCTGCTCTATCCACTGAGCTACAGGGGCCCGCAATCATAAACTGCAAAGTAATGCGCCGCCTTTGCGTCTGATCTTCTATCGCTATAACCAAGAACACGGCATGGCCCTGACGGGCCATGCCTGTTTTATATGCCTGATATTATAAGAAAGCAGCCTTTAATTGTAAACGCCGTACTCGAGGATCATTCTACCAGCGGACCGGGCAGAACTCCTCCGTGATACCTGAAATGGAGGTTAAAGTTAATGCTGCCTCCCGCCGGCAATATCTGGCTGGAAGGAGTCACGGCTTCCAATACGCAGCTGGGCGGGCCTCCTGAGCTGTAGCTTACCGAGTATGTCCCGGTTGCCGCGTTGGAGAAGCTCTGCGGCACATAACTGCCCGACTCTATATAGGGGCCATGTACCACGTAGCCTACAGAGCCGGTCCACGGCTCTCCATTCAGCGTAGCCGTCACATGCACCGTACCCCTGGCCTGACCGTGGAAGTTAAGCGTGTAGTAGATAGTCCCACCCGCTGACAGCGTCTGCGAGGCGGACGGGCTGACACTGGTCAATACCGCTCCCGTGGGGCCGCCGGAACTGTAACTCAGCGTATAAGTCCCGGTGGGCTGCGAACCATAGCTGGCTGGCACGGTGGAGCCGGAATGTGTGCTGGGGCCGATCAGGCTGTAGCTGATGCTCCCCGATCCGATGGCGACCTGCCAGGGCGCTCCATCAAGCGTGGCGTTCACCACGATGGAGCCGTAGGATGGCTGTTGATGAACGAAATTCATGGTGAAAAACACCGTGCTCCCGCCTGTTGCCGTCTGATGCGTGGACGGTGTAACGCTGGCCAGGGTTGCGCCCGACGGACCGCCGGATTTATAGATCAACTGAATATTGCCGGCGGGCACATATCCTATCGTGCGGGGCACCGAGTATTCGTTATCCTCGACCGGTCCGCTCACGGTGTAATGCGTCAGTGAATACTGTACGGCGCCCGACCACGGCACGCCGTTGAGCGTAGCGCCGGTCTGTACGCTGCTGCCGGAAACGGCGCCGCTGAAGCCCATCGTATAATGTATAGTTCTTCCGGATACAAGGCTCTCAGCCGCTGAAGGAGAGATGGAGTTGAAATTGGCCCCCGGCGGGCCGCCATAATTATACGTCAGCAGGTAACTGCCTGCCGGCATATCATTAAAGGTCTGCGGACTGGCGTTTCCCGATACGGTCACCGGCCCCGTCAGAGTGTAACTGATGGACCCATACCAAGAGGTGCCGTCCAGGGTTGTTGCTATGTTTATAGTGCCGGTTGCGGAGGGTGGTGGAGTAGGACTGCTGCCGGGTGTGATGAAATACCACGCTGTGGTCCACGGTCCTGTTTCTCCCCCGGAGGATGCGCGCACACGCCAGAAGTAGGTCCTTGCCGTACTCAATCTGCCTGACGGTACTACATAGATCAACTGTGTCAGATGGCTTTCATTCACCTGCAGATCCTGGAATCCGCTGTCGGTCGCTATCTGTAAATGATATGTGTTGTTGCCAATGCCTACCCAGGTCATGGTCGGTGATAATGTCTGCGTCGTGCTGCCGTTGCCCGGCGTAGCCAGCACAACCGTCAGAGGGCTGGTGGGGACGGAACATCCGATTAAAGTAAACACAACGAGCAGTAATGCCAATGCCATTCTACACATAACAGCCTCCAATAATATTTATTGAGTTACAGTGACACGTATCTATGGACGCATGCGTCTGACCCGGAAACCTTCAGGAGTCATATAGCTGCTTTTACCTGGCTCTTCCCCGGCAGGCTCTTTACCCTCTCTGCGAACTACGACCTCTTTGCCGCCGGTGGGCAACTCTGACTTGGCTACGGGTTTGCCCCTGTCTTTGGCAATCATGACGCCCTGAGGTGTCCTGACCGGCCCTTCGGTGTCCTTCTCCTCCGCAGCTTGCTCGATCCTTTTTACCGGCGCCCTGCCGTCCTCAGCCCTCAGCTCGGACCTGGGCAGTTCCCTGGTCCTGATCACCCTGCCGCTGCGGCCGTATCCGCGTTGCAGCCTGTCTTCCGTTGCAACCGGCTCTTCAATGTCAGGGGCAGGAGTGGACGGAGGCGGTAGCGCCCCGGTCTGGCGCATATCGTTTAACGTGGACTCAAGATCCTTGATCAGGTCGGTCAGCTCAATGGTGTCGACCTCATCTTCCTCGGCGGCCCAGCTCTCGATCTCGGTGGCATAATGCTGCAGCTTGAAGCTGTGCTGCTCGAGCTGCT
>CAYVBI010000297.1:0-2285 GCA_964448985.1 uncultured Dehalococcoidales bacterium | reverse complement strand
TTCATGATCCGCAAAACTAACATTATGGCTGGTACCAAAAAGGGGTGAGGACCATACAACGACCGGATTCTAAGCGCCGGTGCTGCTAAATGCGGGGTAAGGTCAGATTGGGTAAAATTCTTCCAAGAAAATGATGGAGTGGTTGTTGTTACAAAAGCCAGTAACATGGTTCTCATTCCACGTGAGAAATTAATTCGTAAAATACAGGGTATTCTTGAACACCCAACATTACCGACTATAGCGCCCAAGGCTCAGCAAAGGATTAGCCTTATTCGTAAACCAAAGTTATTACCACCTGGACAAAATTTACTCTTTGATTCGAATGGAGTTGAAAAAATAAACGAAAACTGATTTTCTTGGGTATGGCGTGTGAGGTTAGAATGGATGCACAACAGAAAGAAGAATACCAACAATGGAAAGGATACGCCCATGCATTACTTTTGGCATTGACCGTACTATTTGCTGCTACGTTAATTATCGACCCGAAGGCAGGAATGAGCATCTATATCTTTCCAATAATCTTTGGCTTAGCAGGGATTGTCCTGACAGTACTTTGGTTTGCCTTCGATACCAAGAGACAGATGAGAGGCAAACCAATTTACTTGTGGTGGGCCACGTGCTCATTTAGCGCCCAAGTCGTGACTTTATTCGCTGCCTTATTAGTAGTCTATTTGTGTCCAAGCACTTCGCCATTGTATAAAGGAATCATATATTTACTTACTCCCATTGGATAATTATGTTATTTTAACCATTTAGCAACTCCACCAAGATATGAGAAAGTACCTTGGCGGATTGCTGTCAGTTGACGAGCTACTCAGTTATTTGTTTTTTGGTTTTCTGTTGCTCCTGAAAATCTTGTATCTTCTTGTAGTCCGCTTGAAACTTTGCCATTATATGTAGCGGAAAATCTTCCATCTTCAGTTGAAGCTCTCCCCCATCCTGCGTTAATTTGCGACCTATAAACGGCATTACAGCACCATATTTATCTTGCACTTCGCGAACCAATTTATATAGATATTGCCATGAATCACTGGCTAACGAAAGTTCGATGCCGGACATGGCTACATGAATACGTTGAATCTCCAACCGTAATGCCTTGATATATGGAGGAAATTCCATATATGGAGGTTGCCTCTGCAACTCGTCTCTTATTTTCCGCCAACGTTTGTAACCATTAATTAGACCGTCTCGGTCAAAACGGACTGATATTATAGTATCAATGCTGCCATCGAGTCCTGGGGATTCAATAATGTTAATTGACGTAGGTGGCATACCACAATGTTGAACATAGTCACGAAGCTTGTAGAAGAATCTGTAAGGGAAACTGCTATCATAACAAGCAGAAACCATCTTCTTGTAATCGTCAAGGAAAGAAGAATCCTGTTTCTGCAATCTTTTGTATCTAGTTTCGAGGTGATCTAAGAACGTTCTGAAGCTAGATAGGTAATTTAGAAGTAACCGGTCTATTTCCTGAAGGGATTCTTCCGAATATTCGTGCAGTCTATGCCGATGCTTCGGAAACTCATCTTTCATCGACAAGAGGTATAAAATAATTGAACTATAGTTCTTGTCGCACATTTCATATAGGACGCAATAATTACGGTAATCTGACAATTGATTCGTTGCAATGTGAAATCTTTTCAACTCGTCAAAGGAAACATGCCGAATTAAATTAACATTTTGGTGTTTTGGCGCATCTTTTACGCGACACCCAAGCATATAGTCGTTCGTATCCATCTTTGGTAATATTTAGATCAAGTACGATATTTTCAATAATCTTTTCAATTCTACTGACAGCTCACTACATAATATTCAAAATCTTCTGTATGAATATACCTATTGCAGTACCAATTGCTGTACCAACAATTAAAATAATAAGTGCTATCCAGAACCCTTTAAAGCCCGCCTTTGTTATTTAAGGTCGGGATCGCCCATACCGTGCTGTTTGAATTCCTGGGCGAGCTGGACGTAGGTCTGGTTGCCCAATTTTATCAGTGCGAGCCTATCCTCGCTGAGCTCCTCTTTGACCTTTGCGGGACTGCCCATCACCAAAGACCTGGGAGGTATCTTTGTATTGGGCGTAACCAGCGCACCCGCAGCTATAAAGCAATTTTCGCCGATCTCAACGCCGTGTAGCAGAACGGCACATACACCTATCATCGACCCGTCGCCGATGGATTTACAGTGCAACATTGCGCCATGCCCGACTATCACGTTCTCACCGATAACGCAGTCCCAGGTATGAACGGTGCAATTGTCCTCTATGGCGGAGTTCTTGCCGATGC
>CAYVBI010000296.1:0-2293 GCA_964448985.1 uncultured Dehalococcoidales bacterium | reverse complement strand
CTGCGCCGGGGAAGATATCCAGGTTGAACTCAAAATCGGTGCCCATGATATTTTTACCCAGCAGCCCGTATTCCCTGGCCTGCGCTATGGCTGCGCTTAAAGTCTCGATGGCTAGGGGATACTCAGCACGTATATAGGCGAAGCCCTGTTTTACATTGCTGACTGCGTAGGCGCCCAGGGCCATGCCTTCAATAATCGAGTGGGGGTTGCCCTCCAACACGGCGCGGTTCATATAAGCTCCCGGGTCTCCTTCGTCACCGTTGCAGACGAGGTATTTTTCCGTTCCTGGCGAGCTCTTGAGGAAGCCCCATTTGGTGGCAGTGGGGAAGCCTGCTCCGCCCCTGCCCCTTAGGCCGGCTTTCTTTACCTCTTCCAGCACATCGTCAGGCTTCATCTTATAAAGGGCCTTAGCCAGCGCTTCATAGCCGCCGCGGGCGATGTACTCCTCGATATTCCACGGATCGATTATGCCGTTGTTGTGCAGGATACGGAACTCCTGGTCTGCCAGGAATTTAATATTCAGCCTTTCCGGTATGGCCTTATTGGTGGTCGGATCGTGGTAGACCAGCCTTTCGACTATCTCTCCCTTCAAAATATGTTGCTCGAAGATCTCCTTGACGTCCTCGGGCTTGACCCTGACATAAAGGATGTCGCCCGGGTTCACGATCACGGTGGGGCCCATCTCGCAGGGACCGAGACAGCCGGTCCTGACGATGCTCAATTTACTCGCAAGGCCTTTTTTCTTAATGAGCTCTTCAAACAGCTCCGTTACCTTGTCGCCGCCTGCTGCAGTACAGCCCATGCCGCGGCACTGCTGGATGCAGATTTGTGGAGACGATTTGTAATGGCTGAAATCCGCGTCATCGCGGATCTTAAGCCTCGGTTCAACCGCTTTCTTTAACTTGCTTAACGTTTCAATAGAGGTTATCTTAGGCACTTCTTTTACCTCCTAATGGTACATATTCAGGATATCTTTCACGTGGCCGGGCTTGACTTTCCTGTGTATATCATCGCCGATGGCAATAACCGGGGCGAGGCCGCAGCAGCCGAGGCAGCGCACAGTCTCAAGAGAGAATTTGCCGTCCGGTGTGATACCCTCCGGCTCCAGGCCGAAGTCCTTTCTTAGCAGGTCGAGTATGTCCTGGCCTCCCTTCACATAGCACGCAGTGCCGAGGCAGACCTGTATGACGTGCCTTCCCTTGGGCTGCATGGTGAAGAAGCTGTAGAACGTGACGACACCGTACAGTTCGGCCAGAGGTATCTTGAGGTCCCTTGAGATCGTCTTCAGCACGGTCGGCGGCAGGTAGCCGACGATACCCTGCGCCTGCTGAAGGACGCGGATCGGCGCACCTGCCTGGCCGCCGGTATCATCAATGATTCCCTGGATCCTCTGGAAGGCCCTGCCGGCGAAGCCTCTACCGGTGTCCGCACTGGTTACTGGGGCTGTCTTTTGCTTTGCCATAAAAACCTCCTAACTCAGGATTTATCCGTAAAAAAGTGGAATAAAGTCATACGACCCTATTCCACTGGTGATACTGTAAAGTCAGGTGGCCCAACCGACTGGAAATTCTAATACTTTTCATATATAAAGTCAATGCTTCGCCAGCCTTCCCAGCGACTTTAGCGAGCTGTCTATACCACGGCCAAAAAGCTTTAACTCGATCGGTTCGCCGTTTCCGTATTTTTTGTAGACGCGGCATACCTGACAGATAGTGGTGTCGTTGCCGGTCTCACCGTAATCATCCAATTTGCAGTACGTGCCCTCTATTTGCCAGCATGGCATGAACTGGTATTTAGTAGCGGGACATTCCTCCCTGATCATAGCCGGGCAATGACACATCTCCCAGCAGGGAGACCTGCCTGTCCAATAATTGGTTTGCTCGGTAGCATCTGCTGCCGGTATCCTGTTTATGTTCTCAGCCATTGTGGAAAATATAGCGATTCTTTCAATACGCGCGACGGAGGAGAAACACAAGAACGCTGATTGTATAACAATCTAATACAACCGACGCCTCGTTCCATCCGTCTCAAAGCTTAATCGTCAGCATATTTACTATGGTAATGCATTTACGATGAAGTCAAGATCGAAGAACCGACAAATTATTGCGTTGCGGACCGGTTGAAATACGTAAGCATTTATGCTGAAGGAGCGTATCCCGAGGCTTGAATAGTGTATTTATTGTGTATATAATCACATTCAAAGAGGTTATTAAAAATGGAGAAAGTGAGAATTCTTCTGGCTGAAGACCACAAGGTTGTCAGGGAAGGAACCAGGCGCTTGCTGGAATCGCAG
>CAYVBI010000295.1:0-2304 GCA_964448985.1 uncultured Dehalococcoidales bacterium | reverse complement strand
TGTGCACCGGCCGCACCCTCCACTGCGGGTCAGCAGTTGACCATCCAGAGTTTAAATCCAGTGCAAAACCAGACCCTTCCCGGCGGCACTGTGGCTATTCAGAGCTCTGTGATCAATCCTGGGAACGGTGCCCTCACTTACAAGTGGTCGGCAAGCGGCGGTGGCTTCGGGGGATCGGGAGAGAATAATATCTGGCAGGCGCCGTCGCAGGTTGGTGTATACGAAATAACCCTGACCGTTGAAGACAGCAAAGGAGGCTATGCGCAATCCAGGACATCGATTACGGTGTCGAGTAACAGGGCGCCGGCGATTACAAGCCTGTCTGCAACCCCTGTTAATGTAACTCCTGGTGGAAGTACGGTAGTTACATGCGTTGCGAGTGATCCTGACGGGGATGCCGTCAGATATAGCTGGAGCGCCGGGGACGGTACTATTTCAGGTACGGATAACAGGGTATCATGGATATCGCCCAACAAGAATGGCGATATAAGCATAACCTGCACTGTCAGCGACGGCAGAGGCGCTGAGTCAAAGCAGACCATTTTAGTCAATGTTTCACCGTCGAGCAATGAGATTACCATCAAACAGGTAAGGCCGGAAAGCGGAACGGTGTCCTCGACCAACGATAAAGATACCACCAGGTACAGGGCGGGTGATGATGAAAAGAACATGACCTACCGCGCATTTTTCAGCTTTGACATATTCGGCCTTAACAGGACCAATGTCAGGTTGGCCAAGCTGAAATTCGGCCCGGGCACCATAACCGGTAATCCCTTCAATGCCCTGGGCGGATTGCGCCTGTGGAAAGTGAACTACGGCCAAGGATTGCCCGACTACAATATTACGGGAGATAATTTCTATACTGCCGCTGCCCTGCTGACCTCATCTCCAAATGAGATAGACGTTACCAATGAAATAAGAAATCTTGTTGCCGCCGGGGCCGACAGGCTACAACTGGAGGCCCAGTTCTACAAGGCCAGCAACGACAATAATGCTATAGACTACATCGAATGGCCGGACGTTAACCTGCTTATAACGTTTGCGCCGTGATGAAAATCAATTTATCAGGAGGTTACTTATGAGGGACAGCAGGTTTGTTTATGCACTGGTACTTATGGCGGTTATCACTTTGGCGGTGGTTGCAGCCTGTGCCGCGCCGGCCACGCCGCCCGCCACGGGGCCTGTGGGCAATTTGCCCCCGGTGATCGCCAGCTTAACAGCCGCGCAAAACCAGACTTATCCCGGCGGGCGCGTGAACGTTCAGAGCGTGGTCTCCGACCCGAACGGGGACATCATTAATTTCAATTGGACAGCCACGGGCGGCGAATTTGTGGAAAACGGTAGGGCCCAAACTGCCTGGAATGCCCCTAAGGGTTACGGCAACTACGAGATTAAATTGACAGTTGACGATGGCAAAGGTGGGACGGCCCAGGCCACGGTGCCCATCACGGTAAGCGCCAACCATGCCCCTTCTGTCACCAGCCTTACGGCCGATCCTGCTGCGCTTCAGTTCGCCTCCACAACTACCCTTACCTGTGTTGCCAGCGACCAGGATGGAGATCCAGTCGAGTATAGATGGGATGCCAGGGACGGCGCCTTGAGCGGGGTTGGCAACAGGGTATCCTGGACTTCCCCCAGCAAGGGTGGTAATTACAGTGTTTTTGTGATTGTTAGTGACGGAAAGGGCGCTGAGACAAAGCAGGAGATCGTTATACCGGTAGCGGCTCCCAGCGGAGTACAGACCTTCCAGATGATACCCAGGGAGAGCGGCACAGTCACATCCGAGGGTGACAGAGACAATAGCATCTACAAAGCGGGCGACGATGACAAGAACATAGGTTATCGCGCGTTCTTCTCTTACAATATTTTCCCGCTTTTAGGGATGGATATTAAGCAGGCAAGGTTAAAATTCATTGGTGGCCGGGTGGTGGGCGATGATCCCTTCGATCCTGTGACAGGCCTGGGCGGATACCAGGTGATGCGTATTTCATACGGCACTACTTTACCCAAGTTCGGCACCGTGGACGGTTCACCGTTCCAGCGCTCGGAAGGTTACCTGAATAAACCGATTGTGGAAGTGGATGTGACCCCCGAGCTTATCACTGCGGTGGATAACAGGCTTGAAAAGTTCCAGGCGGAAGCCGCTTTTATGAAGCGTACCACAAACGGCAACAACATTGCCCAGTATGTACAGTGGCAGGACGCTGTTCTTGAGGTCACTGCTTCAGAAAAATAAGCGCTTTATTCCAACACAGGGCATGTAAGCATATAACAGGGCGGCCTTTCGGCCGCCCTGTTTGCCCG
>CAYVBI010000294.1:0-2306 GCA_964448985.1 uncultured Dehalococcoidales bacterium | reverse complement strand
GTACTATCATAAAGGACAACCGCCGTTACCGGATGGCAGGTGTCTTCGCTGAAGATGTGGAGATTATCGGCAAGCCACAGGGGCACGGTTATATGGAAGTGGAAGCCAGGGAAGGCAACCCCTTCTTCCGGCCCGGTGCTGTCATAAAAGGACATGAGTTCCACTATTCCAGGCTGACAGGTAATGCCACATTAAATACCACGTTTAATATCAGGCGTGGCCACGGCATTGACGGCCGCACAGATGGAATGGCGCATAAGAACACACTGGCTACTTATTTACATTTACACGCGCTGTCGGCACCGGGTTGGGCAGGTGATTTTGTCAACCTCTCTCAATCACATAAAATTAAAGCAGTTAAAGCAGCAGTATAACAGGGAGGAAAGTCCATGATTACAGTTTGCCCGGTTTGCAAAACCGAGATTGAAGATAAAAAGGCCCGGGGCACCAGCGAGCAGGACGGCAAAATCTACTACTTCTGCTGCAAGGCCTGCAAGAAGCAATTCGACGAAGCCCCGCAGCAATATACAGAAAAAAAATCGCTTGGAGGAGAGTAACAATGCCCATTGTGACACTTGGTGGACAACAGATCGAGATTGATGAGGACGGCTTCATCCAGGAGCCGGATAAATGGAATAAGGAAGTGGCCGAGGACCTGGCAAAAACCGAGGGCGCCTATCCCATGAACGAAGACCACTGGAAGATCGTCAATTACCTGCGCAACTACTTCCTTGAGTTTGGCATCGCACCTCCCGTCCGCATGGTGACCAAGCAGACCGGCTTCGACCTTAAGACTATCTATAAGCTTTTCCCGGGCGGACCGGCCAAGGGTGGCTGTAAGGTAGCAGGTCTGCCCAAGCCTACCGGCTGCGTGTAAAGTGGATTCTCTATGTGGCTGTTGCTCTTGACCTACGCCTGCCTGCTGGTCTTCATCGCAGGTATTACCTGGAGAACGTATAAATACGCCTCCCTGCCGGTGCATCTTCGATGGGAGCTCTACCCGGTTGCGCACGAGGTAGGCAAGCCTTATGGCGGCTCATACCTTGAAGAGGAAGACTGGTGGCACAGGCCACGTAAAATTAACTTGCTGGGCGAATCCTCGGTATTCCTGCGGGAAATAATCTTCTTTCGTGAGTATTTTCACAGCAACCGCCGCTTCTGGAGTTTTGTCTATCCCTTTCACCTCGGATTGTTCTTGCTGGTAGTCTGGGTAGTAATGCTTTTGACAGGCTCGATCCTTACACTGAACGGGTTGAGCGTTTCCGCAACATCGCCTGATTTCTGGCTTCAGCTAATTTACTTCCTTACTCTCGCATCCGGTGTGGCTGCCTTTATTCTGGGCATCTTTGGCACTATCGGGCTGCTGGTAAAGCGGTCTCTTGATGAAGACCTCAGGAATTATACGGCGCCCATAGATTACTTCAACTTGTCAGGTATACTGCTCATTTTCCTGACCGGCCTGATATTCTGGATTATAGAAGATCCCTCCTTCGGAGCGGCCCGAGGCTTCATTCAAAGTCTAATCACGTTCAAACCCGCAGCAATTGGCCCGCTCATGATAATGAATATAGTACTGTCATGCCTTTTCTTAGCTTATATGCCCTTTACACGCATGGCGCACTACGTGGCCAAGTATTTCACCTATCACAAGGTACGCTGGGATGATGAACCGAACAAACCTGGCGGCGTCCTGGAGAAGAAACTGCAAGCACTGCTTGATCAGCCTGCCGAATGGTCGGCGCCACACATTCAGGCAGGACAAAGCTGGTCAGGACAGGTCAAGAGCAATGGGCTCCCGGACAAGGCCGAAAAATGAAGAAAAGAATAACGCTAAAAGATATCGGCAAGCTCGAAGGCCAGATGATTGAAAGCCAGAAGTTCGACCTGTCGGCGCTCCCTGCTCCGCTTGATAGTCTTGATGACGAACCGGGTATCAAAGAGCTGAGCGCATCACAGAAGGCTAAATTCGATATTTCGCTGGATGGGGTATCGGCTATCGGCCTGGTGAAACCTCAAACCAGGGAGGAAGAAGACGAATTTGTTAAGAAATTCCTCTCCGGCCTGAAAAAACTGCTATCGAAGGAGAATAACTGGACTTTTCTGCAGCCGTTGATGCTTTCGCTGGAAAACTGCGCCAAGTGCCAGAACTGCTCAGACGCCTGCCCGATATATACCGAGAGCGGCCGACAGGAAATATACCGCCCCACCTACCGCGCCGAGGTGCTGCGTCGTATCATCCGCAAATATCTCGGGAAAGAGGGCAAACTGCTCTCCAAATTCACCGGCAGCGACATCGACCTCAACTA
>CAYVBI010000293.1:0-2307 GCA_964448985.1 uncultured Dehalococcoidales bacterium | reverse complement strand
AGTTAAAAGCCCTGGTAACCATATCTGAAAACAGCCACATGCACAAGAGTGCAAAGCGCGGACCGATCAACAGGAACAGCGTGACAAAACAGCACATATTGCCTCCTCATTGCCTGATGTATTAGCGTATTATTATTGCAGATTTTAATGTTTTATAACAGTGCGATTCCGGGGCAAACCTGATTTAAAAAAGCTGGTACTATAAAATACAAATAATATAATGTTGGCAAACTGGAGATCATCGCCGTTTCTGGCATCGGCTGCGCTGGTCGGGATCACTGCAGTCTGGGGCTATACTTTTCTCATCGTACAGTCGGCCGTTGAAGTAATGCCGGTGATGGACTTTATGGCCTGGCGCTTTGCCGCCGCCGCGCTTCTTATGCTTGCGCTACGCCCGGGATGCCTCCGCAATATCACGCGGCTTGAATTGCTGCGCGGCGCCGGTCTCGGCCTTGTACTCGGGCTCGGCTACATTGCTCAGACTTACGGCCTGCTCTATGCCTCAGCGGCCGTTTCCGGATTCATAACCGGAATGTTTGTCGTGCTTACACCGGTGATGGCCTGGATCATCCTCCGGCACAAAACCGACCGCAATACATGGCTGATGGTCGGCCTGGCCACCGTTGGAGTGGCCCTGCTGAGCCTCAACGGCTGGTCAATCGGCATCGGCGAATTGCTGACCCTTGCGTGTGCCGTACTTTTCGCTATACACATAGTCGGCCTGGGTGAATGGTCACCGCATTATGACCCGTATACTTTTGCTTTTTTACAAATAGCCACGGTCGGCGTGATATCCATCATTGCCGCCGCACCCGGCGGCATCACCCTGCCACCCGACATCGAGGTCTGGACAACCATCGGTATTACGGCGGTATTCGCAACCGCCCTTGCCTTTATAGTCCAGACCTGGGCTCAATCACTCGTCTCGCCAACACGGGCCGCCATCGTGATGACAATGGAGCCTGTATTTGCCGGGCTGTTCGCCGTAGTCATCGGGGGCAATCAGTTGACGTTCAGGACTCTACTGGGAGGGGCCTGCATCGTGGCAGCCATGCTCATCGTCAACCTGAAATCCGCCCGTGGTACATCTCAAAATGTCTAAAGATGACACAGGCTGGCATCGAAGACATTAATCGCCGGCCATCAGCGGTTAACGCAGGATATCCTCAAGTATCTCGGCCACAGTTCCAACACACGGTCCGCATATCTTGTGCAACAGGTCTTTCTCCCGGTATTCCTTTTGCCCTTCATCGGTGGTCAGTTCGCACCGGCCAACCAGCTTTCGGCAGATAAAGGTCCCGTGTTTTTCAGAGAATCGGTCCATCAGCGCCCGCACCTTTACGTAGGCCTGGTCCATGACCTTGCGCTCATCATGTTCACCCCTGCCGTATTTCAAGCCGATGACCATGATCCCGCCGGTTACAGCTCCGCAGACCTCCTGTTTTCGCCCCATGCCGGCCCCGAATCCGCAGGCGATTTTCAAAGCGGTGTCTTTATCGATGCCGGCATCGTCGCTAAAAGCATAGATCACTGCCTGCGCACAGTTGTAACCCTGGAGGAACTTGGCTTGTGCAATCTCGCTTTTATTGTTCATATATTCTTTGACCTCCGGTTTCCACGATCATCCGGCTGATCCAGCCTGAAAAGTTGATTTTATCCTCTGTTCCCAGACATCGAGAGGCACCAGTTCCCGGCTGACGATGTCCAGCGTCTCCCTTGAGAAACCACCGTCTTTGACCAATTGTATACCTGCGAGGGTGGCAGCTTCAGCGATATCAGCCACTGGTTTGCCCATCTCCAGCATCATCTTTAAGGCAGCGGCATGCGGCCGGAGCAATGCGCCGGCAAACTCCCACCCGGTGTAACGGCACATCATTTTCATCTGAGCCAAAAGGGGCTCGAAATTGTCCATACCCCAGAAACCGCAACTGGACACCAGCACCACCCTCCTCGCTTGAATAGGCATAACGTTTATGGTGCGGTCAAGCAAATTCTTCAGCGGCCCGCTCATTCCCCAGACATATACCGGGCTGGCGAAAACCAGCATGTCGGCATCCGATTTCGCATATATCTGCTGCATGTCATCATCCTGAAAGCACTTCCTCGGATTTTGCTGCCAGCAACTCAGCTCACCCCTGCAGGGCCTGATATCCAGAAGGTTTGTATAAAACAGGTCCACATCAGCCCCAGCCTCCCTGATCCCCTGAATAAATGGATTTAGGATCAGGGCGGTATTGCCTTTATCCATTTTAGGGCTGCCGTTGAATGCCAGTATTTTCATTTCTACCTTCTTGCAAGTTTGATTGT
>CAYVBI010000292.1:0-2309 GCA_964448985.1 uncultured Dehalococcoidales bacterium | reverse complement strand
CTTGATATGCAGCACCTTGCGGCAGCCGATGGGACAGCCGAAACAGGCGGTATTGCCGACCTGATATTGCTCGGACTGCGTAACGCCGCTGATATCGGTGGCCTCGGGCATGGTGGCGATAGTGTAATACTTGGTGGGCGTATCGCCGTAGGCGATGCCGGAATCTACCCATCCGCTGGTGCCCGTATCGTGCATTATAGTGGTGACAAAGCCGCTCTTGACCTCATCCATAGCGCCGCGGGCGTACTCCCTGAACTTCTCAGGGTCATGCATGGGGATCTTGGCCTTGCCCCTGACGGCAATGGCTTTGAGCTTCTTGGAGCCCATGACACAGCCCATGCCGGCTCGTCCGGCGCAATGGCCGTCCTCGGTCATGATGTTGGCGAACAGGACCTGATTTTCCCCTGCCTGACCTATACAGGCTACACGGGTCCGCTGGTCGTCAAACTCCTTACGGATCGTCTCGATCGTCTGATAAGTGTTCTGTCCCCAGAGCGAAGATGCGTCTTTAAGCTCGGCTTTGCCGTCCTTGATGTACAGGTAAACGGGTTTGTCGGATTTCCCCTTGACTATGATTCCGTCATAGCCGGCGAAGCGCAGCTCCGAGCCGAAGTGCGCTGCTCCGTTGGCATCGCCGTAGTAGGTTGTGTAGGGCGAACGGGCGGCGACCACCCATCTACTGAAGCTGGGCCCGCCTGTGCCGGTCAGCAGCCCTGCCATGAAAATGAGAGGATTATCGGGGCCCAGCGGGTCGGTTTTATCGGTGGTCAGGTCCGCCAGGTAGCGGCAGGCGATGCCTCCCGCGCCTATGAAATCGCGGGCATACTGCTCGTTGAGCGGTTCATCCTTTAATTCTTTTTTGGTCAGGTCGACAACCAGTATCTTGCCCATATATCCGTACATGTCGGCCCCTCCTTACTGTTATTTGGCGGACGGGCCTGATGACCCGTCCCTGTGGTGATGATTAGAAATCCACTGGCTTGCCATCGTAGGCGCAGACGAACATTTTCTCCAGGTCCGCGCTGTCGGGTACCCTGGTTACCGCGATGCTCATGGCTTCATTCACCGCCCTGTCGACAAGTTCGGGCATGGCCTTCATGTATTTGTCTTTATCGATCTTAAGGTCTTTCACTGAAGGGCTTTGCCCGACATCTTTTACCAGTTTACGTACAGCTGCAACAAGAGCCTTGCAGCATTCTTTATCACTGCCCTGTGCAATGCCGCAAAAACGGGCGATAGTGGCGTACCTCTGAAGGGTCTCTTCCGAGCCGTTTGCTTCATATTCCATGGTATATGGAAGGTATAAGCCCATGGCCACACCGTGCGGCGTATGGAAGATGCCTCCCAGAGCGTGCCCGCAGCTATGCGCCAGCCCGGCCATGCCGTTGCCGAAACAGGTGCCGGCCTGGCAGGCTGCATACATCATGTACTTGCGGGCCTCCTCATCCTTGCCGTTATCGTAGGCTTTCTTCAGATTTTCGAAGATATATTTAATGGCAATCAGTCCCGGCCCGTCCGTAAATGGAGTACGCCACGTTGCCGTGTAGCCTTCGATGGCATGCGTGAGAGCGTCCATGCCGGTAGATCCTGTTACATGCGGCGGCATGCTCATGACCATGCGGGGATCGAGGATGGCCACATCGGGTAGCGTCTCGTAAGAGCCCAGCGCCACCTTCCTCTGGCCCTCGACATCTGTCAATACTATGGCCCAGGTCGCCTCCGAGCCTGTGCCGCTGGTAGTGGGGATACAGACCAGGCGCGCCTTGGCTCTGAGGTTGTAAAAATCGGACGGCGACATATCCAGAGGACCTATGCCGGCGCAGTAACACACCATGGTTGACTTGCAGGCATCCATGGACGATCCGCCGCCCAGGCCTATGAACAGGTCAGGCTTGAAATCCCTGGCTATGACCGTCGCTTTTTCTACGGTCTGTATCGAGGGATCGGGCTCAACGCCATCGAAGACCATGTATTCGATGTTGGCAGTCTTCAGCTCGGCTCCCACCAGTTCGGCCAGGCCGAGCTTGGTGATATTTTTGTCAGTGACGATAAAGGCGCGTTTGGCCAGGATGGTGTTCAGGTATTGCAGGGAATCGTCTCCAAAAACAGTGAAAGGAACACCAAAAAACTGCATAACACTTCCTCCTCGGTTCAAATACCGGGATATTTTAATAATATTTTATGTATCTACTACTCGGGATACTCGGTTTTGACCTGCGTTACGCAGTTGACCAGCTCCTGCGCTGCCTTCACGGCGCGCATGACCTTGCCCATATTGCCGGTGAGTTTAAGCTGGCGGGTGACGATGG
>CAYVBI010000291.1:0-2329 GCA_964448985.1 uncultured Dehalococcoidales bacterium | reverse complement strand
AAAAAGGTCATAGGCAATAACCTTGAGGGTATACCGCCCGCCGATTTCAGCGGCCTGCTCGTAGACGTTCCCCGGGCGGTCGACAGTCTTATCGGGCTTTAACCGCCGCTTTTCCGCCAGCCCGCGATTATTTCAGATATAAAACTTTGCGTAACACAAACTATTTATATTATACTAATTATTGATCTATTGCTATCAGCAGTGGTAGGAAATGACAGAAAAGAGTAAAACGATCGACCGGATTTTAGGCCGGGTTGAGGGCGCTTTCCGGCAGCTTCTACCGCTGGCGCATCAGGAATTGCTGGATCTTGATTTGACCACGCCGCAACTGAAGGTTGTGCTGCTTCTTTACCTGAACGGTACAGCCAGGATGAGCGAACTGGCCTCTGCACTGGGCGTTACGCTGGCCACGGCCACCGGAGTTATGGACCGCCTGGTGGAAAGGGACGTTGTGACGAGAGAAAACAGTAAAGAGGACCGCAGGGTTGTTATCTGCCGCTTATCAGCCAGGGGGCACGGGCTTACGGACCGGCTCTACAGTTCAGCCCGCGAGCGTGCACGGGACTTCCTGCAGGGGCTGGCTGAAGCTCAACTGAATAAACTCGATGAGGCGCTGACCTCCCTGCCCAACGGGAGCGCAGTTAAGGAGATAAAATGAACATAGTTGTCACCGGCGCCACCGGTCATATCGGTAATGTGCTGGTACGGGAATTATTGGCTGCAGGCGATAAAGTCAGGGCGCTGGTTCCCTCCTTCGAGAATGACCTGCCCATACGCGGCCTTGACGTAGATATCCTGGCGGCGGACGTCTGCGATGCAGCCTCTTTAGTCGCTGCCTTTCGCGGAGCGGATGCCGTTTATCATCTTGCCGGGATCATAGCCATCACGCCGGGCAAGGAAAAGCTGCTGCAGCGGGTGAACGTCGAAGGAACGCGCAACGTGGTTGACGCCTGCCTGGAATCCGGTATAGGCCGGCTGATCTATACCAGCTCTATCCACGCCATACAGGAGCCGCCGCTAGGTATAGTCATCAATGAAACCTTCCCTGTGAATCCTGACAATGTGCTTGGCCCCTATGCCAGGAGCAAGGCAATGGGGACCCTGGAGGTGAGGAGGGGGATGGAGCGCGGACTGAACGCAGTCATCGTGCATCCCACCGGTGTAATCGGCCCCTTCGACTTCAGGATATCGGAGATGGGTCAACTCGTGCTGGATTTCATCAGGGGAAAGTTAAAAGCCTACCTGGACGGGGCGTACGACTTCGCCGATGTTCGCGATATAGCGCACGGATTGACCCTGGCCTGCAGCAAAGGCCGCACAGGCGAGAGCTACATCCTTTCAGGTGAAAGGGTCAGCATCAAACGGATCATGGAGCTGCTGGAGGAAACCAGCGGTGTAAAGGCGCCGAAGTTCAAGGTGCCCACGTGGTTGGCCCATACCGCCGGAAGATTGGCGCCCATCTACTACCGCATCATCAGGAGTAAGCCGCTGTTCACGGACTATTCGGTGGACGTGCTGCGCAGCAATTCCGTGGTGACCTCGGAGAAAGCACGGGTGGAATTGGGCTACAAGCCTCGTTCCGTGCACGACTCGCTCTGCGATTCCGTTGCCTGGTTCCGGCAGAATCTAACGCCCGCACAACTGGCGCCGGCCGTCAGACACATATAGACCGGCGCCGCCCTGATCTTACGGCGGGAATTCCATCCCCTGCCTCAGCTGTTCTTGCCGCTGCTTTGACATACCCCTGCAAAAATTGATAGCCGAATGTTATTGGTGTATATTAGTTAGCGGTTTGCAGATATGCGCACAGGTAGCGCTGATTTAAAGGAGGCGAGATGGTTGAAGATTATGCGGAGAAGAGTTTCTGGCTGGGTAACTCGGGGGCTTACCAGGAAAGCCCGCCACTGGTAAACGATATCAAATGTGACGTAGCTGTGGTTGGAGGCGGATTTGCGGGCATAGCCACTGCCTATTATCTCAAAAAAGCGCAGCCTTCACTCAGGGTCGCTGTACTGGAGGGCTGGGTAATAGGATGGGGGGCTTCCGGACGCAATGCCGGCTTCGCTATGACGACCTTCGGACTGCAGATGTCCATCACTAAAATGCTGTTCGGAGAGGAGAAGACCAGGCAATCGCATCGCTATATGGAGAGGGCGGTCGATATCGTGGGAGAGCTGGTGGCCGAGCACAAGCTTGATTGCGACTATGAGCGGCCAGGCTTCCTGCGCATCGCAACCACACCCGCCTACGTCAAGCGCATCAGCGAAGAGGTGCGCCTGGTCAAGGAACTGGGCCTGACCGGTGTGGACTGGATAGAGGCGGACGAGGT
>CAYVBI010000290.1:0-2337 GCA_964448985.1 uncultured Dehalococcoidales bacterium | reverse complement strand
ATACCCCACATATTCGCTCAGAGCAACGAGGACCTTTTCTTTGCGCAGGGATATATCACGGCCCGGGAGAGAATGTTCCAGATGGACCTCACGCGCCTTGCCGGCAGGGGTGAGCTGTCGACGCTTTTCGGCGAACGGATGGTTGCGACCGACAAATATTTCAAAACGCTGGGCTTTTACCGCGCTTCGGAAGCCGAATATGCGGCTATTGACGCCGATACCAAAACGGCCGTCGACTCCTATACAAGAGGTGTGAACGCCTATATAGATAGCGTGAAATACCTTCCCGCCGAGTATGCGATATTGGGCGGCAAACCCCAGGCCTGGAAACCGGCCGACAGCATGGTGGCCGGGCTGCTCATGTCATACCGCCTCAACTCTCCGCGCGGTATCAAACCCGTGCTCTACAAGATTTACCAGCAGGCGGGCCCCGATATGCTCCGGAAGCTGCTGCCTTATATCCCCGAGGGAGCGCCCTATATATCGTCAACGGACGATAATATACCGGCTTACGCCCAGAGCACGGTCCCCGATATCAGCGGAACACCCTCCTCATCCGGCGCGTTCAATGAAATAGACTGCCCCGTGCCGTTGAGGATGAGGGCTTCCAACTGGATGATCTTTTCCGGCTCGCGCACGACCACCGGTAAACCGGTCTTCACGGGCAGCCCCGACCTCGAGGCCGTCATACCATCGCTTTTCTACCTGGTCCACCTTAAAGGCGGTGACTACGACGTCATCGGCGGGTCCATCGCTGGCCTGCCAGGCGTGCATGCGCTGGGATTCAACGGACACTTCGCCTGGAGCATCACGGTGGGCAACGGCGATAATCTCGACTTTTTCACAGAGACGATAAATCCGGCAAATCCCGACCAGTATCTCACCGAGGACGGCTACAAAGATTTCCAGATCACCGATGAAACGATAAAGGTCAAGGGCAAGGACGGTATCCGGGAAGAGAAATTCAAGGTCAAAGTATCGCGTCACGGACCTATCGTATCCGGAATCATGTCCGCGCTGCCGCCTAACTGCACCATGCTGTGGCCCGGACTGATGGGACATGACGGCACCGTGGCGGGGCTGCTCGGGCTGAACCGCGCCAGGAACTTCGATGAGTTCCGCAAGACCCTCAGCCTGGTACGCGGAGGCAGCGTCCACCTCGGCTACGCCGATGTCGACGGCAATATCGGATACCAGTACATCACCACCTTCCCCATCAGGAAATCGGGCGAAAATCCCATTCCGGCGCCGGGCGAAAAGGGACAGTACGATTGGACGGGCTTCATACCCTTCGAGGACCATCCTTACGAGCTCAACCCGGCCAAGGGCTACGTGGCATCCTTCAATCAGATGCCGGAGCCGGGAGATTACTACGGCACAGCTTATTTCATTTTCGAACGGCCCTTCCGCTTCGAGGAGATGGCCAAAGCCAAGGACAAGTTCAGCGTGGACGATATCCGCGATATGCAGAATGACGTTGGCTCCAACCTGGCCAAACGCTGGGTGCCGCAGATCGCAAAGGTATGCGGAGATGACCAGGGACTGGCCGGTTACGTTGCCATCCTCAAGGACTGGGACTACGGTATTACCACCGACAGCCCGCAGGCCACTCTCTTCAATTCGTTCTCCACTCACCTCATCAAGAACACGCTGTATGACCAGCTTGGAAAAGAAATAGTTGACGAGCTGTTCAAAGACCTGCACGTATCGATCCCCACCCAGTGGCTGATCCGGTACATGGGCGACAACAACAACGAGATATGGGACGACATCTCAACCGCCGCCGTCAAAGAGACGCGCGACGATATGGTGCTCAAGAGCATGAAGGATGCCGTGGCAGAGCTGTCGGCACGGCTGGGCGACAATCCGCAGAACTGGTCCTGGGGCAAGGTGCATCAGATGACCATCAAGCACCAACTCGGCGGCGTCCTGCCCTTCCTCAACCTCAGCCCCCTGTCCTATGCCGGCGATGATTTCACCATTCACGCCGGCTGGTGGGACCGGGCGCACCCCTACGATATGTACAGCGGCGCGGCCATCAGGATCGTGGTCGACATGTCCGATCTCAGCAGCATGACCATCATGAGCCCTCCGGGTCAGTCCGGCATGTACCTCAGCCCTTACTACAGCGACCTGGCGGAGACCTGGTCCAAAGGCGGACAGGTGCCCGCGCATTACACGGACGCCAAACAGCTCAAACAGGTGCTGATGCTGGAGCCGGGGCAGGCCAAATAAACGGCCTCAATGAGATAGAGAATGCCCGTTACTGATCAAGAGGCATCCTGAGGACCATTTTGGCCAGGTCCCAGGCGTGCTCATAGAGGTGCAGGCCTTTGC
>CAYVBI010000289.1:0-2343 GCA_964448985.1 uncultured Dehalococcoidales bacterium | reverse complement strand
TTGCAGATAAACCGGACATCGCAGGCCTCCTCTTAATGCATTTGTTCACAACCGGTTGTCAAGATTAAGCCCAAGTGGGCAGTACCTGGATATCAAACGGGTTTAAACTCGAACTTCCCGCGGTTGAAAAGCTCCAGGCAGGTATCCACCACGTCAGGATCATAAAGCTTACCCTTGTTCCTTGATATTTCCTCAAGTGCCTTATCAAGGCCCAATGCCGGCCGGTAGGGGCGGTGTGAAGCCATGGCCTCAACCACATCTGCAACTGCCAGTATTTTCGCTTCCAGGAGCGTGTCCGCACTTTTTAGCTGATTGGGATAACCTGAGCCATCCAGCCTTTCATGGTGCTGCAGTACGACCTTTGCGACAGAGCAAGGGAAATCCATGCCTTTGACAATATCGTAGCCAGACTGGGGATGGGTTTTTATCAAGCTGAATTCAATTTCCGAGAGTCGTCCGGGTTTGCTGAGGATATCGGAAGGAACATACATTTTCCCGATATCATGGATTACGGCCGCCAGCCTGAGCTGATCAATCCGGGCATCTTCTAAATTCATTTCCCTGGCTATGGAGGTTGCCAGGTCGGCCACTCTCTGCTGATGACCTGCAGTGTATGGGTCTCTCATTTCCACGATTGTGACCATGGTATTTATGGCGTCATTCAGTGTCTTTTGCAAAGATTCGTAGCTTTTTACAAGTTTTTCTTCAGAGAGCTTGCGCCGGGTAATTTCCCTGGACTCGGCCAGGATGGATACAGGCTTGCCGCTCAGGTCACGTATTATGCTGAAATTGTTTTCCGTCCACACTGTTGTGCCGTCCTTGCGGTAATATTCAAGATCTAATTTGCGGACGGGATTGTAGCTCGGGTCGGCCTTTACCTTGGGTATCTCCTCTGATAATACTTCAAGCACCAGCTTATTGGACTCCGGCGTGGCGTGCTTCTCCAGCGGCAGTTCCAAAATCTCCTGGGGCGTGAAGCCGCGCAGCTTTTCTGCGGAGGGGCTCTGGTAGGTGGTCTTGAGGTTCATATCCATCAGCCATACAGTGTCGGTCATGTGATCCGCCAGCAGGCGATATTGTGCCTCGCTGGTTTTCAGCGACTCCTCGTCCTGCTTGCGCTCGGTGATATCTGTAAGTAAAACCACCTGACTTGTGGGACGGCCACCTGCATCGTTAATGGCAGAGATACGCAGGTCATAGGTTCGCTGTTTGCCGTCTCGTTCTAAGACAAGCTCCTCACCCGCCTTGACCATTTTATTGAACGGCATCATGGGAGTAGAATGATAAGGCCAAATCCGTTCTATGGACAGTCCAATGACATCTGAAATTCTGCAACCGGTCAACTGCTCTGCTGCCGGGTTTAAGTCCAGGACACGGTTCTGCATATCCAGCACTAATATGCAATCTCCAATGCGTTCAAAGATGATATCCCGTGCAATTGGTACAACTTGCTCTGGATGCAATCGAGGCAGGTTCAGTATAAGTATGATAGCTCCAATACAGGCTGTCCATGATGAAAGTCCCACTGAGAGTTTTAAAAATGAGAGAAGTCCCATCACTTCTATAAAAGCTGTTACCAGGGGAATAACAGCCGCGACCAGCAGATATATCGATTCCCGGCTGCGTATATAGTGACGGCGAGTTATATTCCAGATGATGAAGAGGCTGCCGGTTAAAGTCAGCATGGCCATGTAAACCATACAGGCCCAGTAAATTATGCCATAGGTGGGTTGAAGTGGCAGATAAGGATTCTGGCTGTCAAGACCAGCCTCCGTCCACATAAGTCCGTAAACATTATTGGTCGAGAGTGCTAATATAGCTATGAGTGGCATGATGCCGAATAAGATATAAATACGCCAGGTAAGTAATTTTCTGGGCCCAAGGTAGTGAAAAATATAGAACAGCCAGAATGTCAGGGACAGGATTCCCAGGACAAGTTGTACCCCCACAAGCTTTTCTTTATAAGAAGCCACAGAGAGTCCAATTTCAATAGCATGCGACAGGATCCAGAGCGCACAGAAAAATACAAGTGTTACACCGGTGAGTCTGGACTGACGGTTGAGATCCCGCCAGGGAAAGTAAATTGCCAATATCAGCATGATAGCTGAGGTTATTAGCTCTGCGATAACACCGGGCGACCACTGCCATAACATAGTTTCTTATCACGCAGCTATCAGTTTATCTATTCCAGTATACAGCTACATACTTCGGAATGGAATACCGCGCGACCAATATATGCAGTCTCTAGTCGGGCATATCCGTCTTGATGCGGTAGCTACTGCGGCAGATGGTTCTTTACCGAATCGATCATGGCCTGGAAGTTCTCAAATTTGGTGTCGAAGG
>CAYVBI010000288.1:0-2360 GCA_964448985.1 uncultured Dehalococcoidales bacterium | reverse complement strand
CCACTGCCAGATAAACGGGCTTTACTGCTGCCAGGAAGGGCCCGTCTTCACCTACGCGCAGGTAAAGTCTTTAAAGGAGGCAGTGTAAATGAAACCGAGGGTCGCGTTTTTCGATTTCACGGGCTGCGAGGGATGCCAGCTCGAGGTGCTTAACTTTAACCTGGAGATCGTTGATCTCATCAACGCGGTGGATATCGTCGAGTTCCGCGAGGCCAGCTCCGACCACTCCGACGATTACGATATCGCCTTCATCGAGGGCAGCCAGACCACCAGGAGGGACGTCGAGAGGGTGCAGAAGATCAGGGAGAAGGCCAAGATTCTGGTGGCGCTGGGCGCCTGCTCCTGCACAGGCGGCGTCAACGCACTTAAAAACCGCTTCACCATGGAGGAGAACCTCAAGGTCGTCTACGGCGAATCGGCCAAATACTACGACACCATACCCACCAGGCCGACCAGCGCCTACGTCAAGGTAGACGCCTACCTGCACGGCTGCCCGCCCAATCGCAACGAGGTGGTCAGCCTGGTCAAATGCCTGCTGACAGGCAAAAAGTTCGAGCAGTGCCACAATCCCGTCTGCGTCGAGTGCAAGCTGGCGGAGAATGTCTGCGCTTTCGAGCGAGGCGAGTTCTGCCTGGGCCCCGTTACCCGCGGCGGCTGCAACGCTGTCTGCGTCACCGGGGGCCGCAAGTGCTGGGGATGCCGGGCTACGGTAGACGAGCCCAACATCAATTCACAAAAGGACATCCTGGCCAAATACGGCCTGAAGGTGGAGGACATGCTCATGCAGTTCAAGCTCTTCAACGGAGCGCTGGAGGTTTCGAAATAATGACTACTAAAGAATTAAATTTCAAGGTGCATCACGTAGCCCGGGTCGAGGGACACGGCAATATAATCGTCAACGCCAAAGACGGCAAGATCGAGCAGTGCATGTGGGAAATACCCGAGTCGCCTCGCTTCTTCGAATCCATGCTGCGCGGCCTCAGCTATTCCGACGTCAACTTCATAGCGCCACGCATTTGCGGCATCTGCGCCGTGGCGCATGCCACAGCATCCATCGAGGCGGTTGAGGCTGCCTTCGGCGTTAAGCTCACAGAGCAGGCCTCTCTCATCCGCGAACTGCTCTTCGACGCCGAAACGGTTACCAGCCACGTGCTGCATTTCTATTTCCTGGTTGCGCCTGACTTCCTGGGCGTGGGCAGTGTTATTCCCCTGGCAACCACGCATACCGATGTTGTACTGAGGGCGCTGCGCATGAAGAAGACTGCCAACAACTGGGCGGATATGCTCTGCGGACGCAAGACGCATCCCATCTCCATGGTGGCCGGCGGCTTCGTCAAGTGGCCGGAGATCGAGCAGCTCAAATGGCTCAAGCAGACGCTGGAAGGCGAGTACATGCAAGATCTCGAGGCCAGTGTGGAGCTGTTCAAGACGCTCAAGTTCCCCGATTTCACGCGTGAGACCGAGTACATAGGCCTCTACAGGCCCGATAAATACAGCTTCATAGGCGGCGCTATCGGCTCAACCGATTGCAAGCCCATACCTATCAACGATTATCAAAAGGTGACCAACGAGTTCTGCGTGCCGCATTCCACCGCCAAATTCACCAAACACCTGCGCGATTCGTACCAGGTGGGAGCGCTGGCGCGCTTCAACATTAACCACGATAAGCTTCATCCCAAGGCAAAGAAAGTCGCGCAGACCTTCGGACTCAAAGCGCCCTGCTATAACCCCTACTTCATCAGCGTGGCGCAGATCGTCGAAACCGTGCACGCCGTCGAGAACAGCATCATGATTCTCGACAAGCTGCTGAGCAAAGGCATCAAGCAGGAGAAGCCGGAGGTCAAGATCAGGGCCGGGCGCGGCGTGGGAGCGGTGGAAGCCCCCCGGGGCATCCTTTTCCATGACTACACTTTCGACGATGCCGGCAAGCTTATCGCAGCCAACATCATCATCCCCACCAACGAGAACCACAACAGCATCCAGCACGACTTCAACAAGCTGCTGCCGGAGATAATCGACCGGCCGCAGGACCAGATCAAGCTGGCCATGGAGATGCTGGTCAGGGCCTACGACCCCTGCATCTCCTGCTCCGCGCATATGCTGGAAGTGAAGTTCATCTAATACCTGATCCATCCTTGCGAGGAGCGCAGCGACGCGGCAATCTTAAACAGAGGCGGGGCATCAGCCCCGCCTCTTCATTGAGCGTTTAACAGAAGTTCCACGTTCACGGACAAGATCCACGCAAAAAAGATATAATAAGCCTCCGGAAGTATCCGCCACTTAAAACGGGAACACCGTGGATTTAAACTTAATTTTCATCGGCTTCGTCATACTTGTTGCCCTGGCCTTTGATTTCACCA
>CAYVBI010000287.1:0-2362 GCA_964448985.1 uncultured Dehalococcoidales bacterium | reverse complement strand
TTTCCGGCAGCGCTCATCGTACTGCACCTCCCTTCCGGGCTTTAAAACCGGGCGCGGCACTCATCGCTCCGGTGGGGCAATGCTCGATGCATATTCCGCAGTCCCGGCAGGCTTCTGTATTTAAGGCCTCATCGAATCCTGTGACCACCTTCGACTTAAAACCGCGGTATCCTACGCTCAACACGTCTTTGCGGGCGATCTCATGGCAGGCCTTGACGCACTTGCGGCAGAGCACGCACTTGGATAAATCCCTTCTCACATAGGGGTTGGATTCTTCGGCTGGATAGAACCGTGGCGCCTTAACGTTGAAACGCGGGGCGCCCACCTGGTAATCCGAAGCCAGATTATGAAGGACGCAGTTCTCCGCATTGGTATCGTTCACGCAGTCGCCGGTATGTCCCGTCAACATCAGCTCCACGATGACCTTGCGCGCGGCCACAACCCTCGGTGTATGCGTGGACACTATCATCCCCTCAGCGACAGGTGTGTGGCAGGCCCCCATCAGAGTTTTGGAACCCTTCACCTCCACCACACACACACGGCAAACACCTGTGGGAAGCAAACCCTTGATATGGCAGAATGTGGGGATGGTGATGCCGCACGCCTCAGCCGCCTCAAGTATGGTGGTGCCGTCCCGGACCTTAATGCTTTTCCCATCGATTGAAAGTCGCACATTAGCCATATTCACACCCGCAATTCATTTTTCACAGCCTCCTCCTGATAGTTAATATTTACCTGTATCGGCTATTTCAACAGCAACAATTTTTACGATAGAGAATTACCTGAATCCTTAACCAGGAATCACATATTTTTCTTCAGTTCAGATACTATGCGTTCCGCCTCCTTAACCACGTCCTTAACTACATCGGCAGCATCTTTGATATCGGTGATCATGCCGGCCACAGCGCCGCAGCCGACGCTCCCGTCGGTCACGTCGCCTTCCAGCAGGCCGGGGATGATAGTGCCCCTGTAAAGCATGCTCACGTCTATTAGGGAGCCGCCGCCGGCTGCCACCTTCAGGCATTTTTCGGTCAGGTTATTGCGGATACCTCTTGCCATTCCCATGACCCCGGCGCAGGCTACGGTGCTGGTGTCGATGGCCTCAATGATCGCCTTTTTAACGTTGGGGTGGGTGTCGCACTCTGTCGTAGCCATAAAGCGGGTCCCCATATATATGCCCTCGGCTCCAAGTGCAAAAGCGGCCACCATCCCGCGCCCATCGACGATTCCTCCTCCTGCGACCACAGGTATCTTCAGCGCCCTGACTATCTGCGGTACAAGGACAAAGGTCGGCAGTTGATCTATGCCGGTGTGCCCGCCTCCCTCAAATCCTACGGCGATCATACAGTCAATGCCCGCGGCCTCCGCTCTTTTTGCTATTTCAACGTTGATGGATAAGCCCCTGCACAGGACGGTAATTCCTGCTCGTTTAAACTGGTCGACATAGTTCTCCATATTCTCGCCTGTTATTACAACCGCAGGCGCCTTTTCTTCAACGGCTACCTGGGCGGTCCGATCGGTGAATTCCTTACCCAGGTCAGGGAATGTCGGCGGAGGCAGAACGATGTTCACGGCAAAAGGTTTGCTGGTCAAAGTCCTTACCCTCTGAATCTCGCGCCGCAGCCGTTCACCGGTTTCTGCCACGTCCTTAGTCATCGTCGTTGACCCGGCGTTGGGCCCGATAACGCCCAAACCACCGGCATTGGATACTGCGGCAACCAGCTTGGCGCCGGTGATCCAGAGCATGGGCGCCTGGATAATGGGATATTCGATATTTAGTAGCTTGCAGACGCGGTTCTTTTTCATAGTTCCTCCCATTGGAATAAATTACTGACGTTGTTCAGGCTTATAAAGGTGTGGTCTCTCGGCATTTTTAAAATGACTTAGCATAGATTACTCGCCGGAGAAAGGTCACCCTCTCAGCCCCCATTGCCTTCAGTTGAGGCAGGATAGAGAACCCATGCTTTTGCCAAGAACAGCTCGCCTCCCAACTGAATAATTATTAACCGTACCCGAGAACCGCCTATGATTTAAAACCTACAGCATGATATCACTCAATATAAAATTTGTCAATATCGATATAAACACTATGGATATATATAATACTGGAAGATATTTAGCTGTCTCCGCCTTATTTAATGAGGTAAATATTTCGACGAAGTTCACGTGTTGACTTGCGGATTGCCTTGGTCAACGTACAATGACATAATTAGGGCATCATGTCCCACCCCCGCCTATATCCGCAACCGCTGTCCGGCATACGCGTCCTCGAGCTGTCCGGCCGCTGGACCGGGCTCTGCTGCAGGCTGCTCTGCGACCTGGGGGCCGAGGTTTTACTGGCGGAGCCGCCGGGAGGCAGCGT
>CAYVBI010000286.1:0-2379 GCA_964448985.1 uncultured Dehalococcoidales bacterium | reverse complement strand
ATTACAAGACGGACAGGTGCCAGTTCCTGCAGTGGAGCGCGGAGGATTTTGCTAAAGGTAAGAAGACTGTTAAGAGGGTGGCGGGCAACGGGTTCGAAATCGCAAAGGACGCGCTGCCGGCCGAATTTGAAGTAGTCGTGCTGCAGTACCCGGCTTAGCTGTCTGCGTCCGGCTTTACGGTCAATTTGATGTAGGCGGCCCTGGCTGCCTCAGACTCTGCGGTCTTTTTAGTCTTGCCCGATCCCACCGCCAGCAGTACATCTCCCAGCGAAACGGATACGCAGAAGATCTTGTCATGATCCGGCCCGGTAGCTTCGATCATCTCGTACTCGGGAAGCGTTTTGAACTCCGCCTGGGTCAGTTCCTGCAGCAGCGCCTTGTAGTTGGGGCTGTGCTTTCCTTCCTTAATGGCCTGGATGTCTACTGCAAAACCGGACAGGACGAAAGCCCTTGCTTCTTCGAAGCCCCGGTCGAGGTAAACCGCCGCTGTGAGGGCCTCATAGGCATCTGCCAGGTTATTGCGTTTACCCCTGCCGCCGGATGACTCTTCCCCTTTCCCCAGCAGCAGGTAATCTCCGAGTTTAAGCTGCAGCGCCTTTTCGGCCAGCATATCCTGACGGACCATGGAGACACGGATCTCGGTCAGCTTGCCCTCAGGCAGACCGGGAAAATCGCAATAAAGTTTCTCGGCGACGAAGAGGTTGAGCAGGGCATCGCCCAGGAACTCCATGCGCTCGTTGTCGCCGGCGGCGGCTGCCGGGTTCTCGTTGATATAGGAGGCATGGGTAACGGCCTGTTCCAGGATGGCCGGGTTATTGAACCTGATCCCGAGGGTCGACTGCAGATCATTTAGAGAGGCCAATTCGCGGCTGACACTCCTTGATTAATTGAACTCTTCCTGCGCCAGTCCGGTGATGATAATGGAAGGGATCCCGAAGATGGGGAAGACGATGCATGAGCAAATAGCGCCCGCCAGGGCCAATCCCCATATCCTGCGCTGGAGCGCGTAAACTCCGCCTATGATCGATATGATGCCGATGAAGACCAGCACGAAGGGGATGGCGAAGAGCTTGGATATGATCTGTTCGGTCTGCTCGATGACAATGGGATCGACGCGTAAAATCTCGTGCATGCTGCGGAATAACGAGGTAAGCACCACGAAATACAGGCCGCCCACCATGCCGATGGCGCCTGACACGATATCGAGTATACCGGCCATAATAGGTTTCCAGGTAAGTTTCATGTTATGCTATTCTCCAGGTAAAATTTGATACTACCCTAAATAGATATAACTAATTGTAGCAGTCACTGTCAAATCACGGGATTCGATACACCGCCCGGTGATTTCAGAGCGCCGCCGGAACCGGGCCAACAATTAAGGAGATGGAAGTATGTTTATAGACCAACCGGGTAAGATCTGCGACGGGATTTACATGCTCGGTTGGAAGCAGAGCCTGATGTACCTGGTACAGGGGGCTAAGTCCATGATAATCGGCGGCGCCATGAACTGGATCGTCCCGCGTCTGGAAGAGCAGTTCAAAGAGTTCGCCATCGACACGGACAGCATAGAGTACCTGGTGATACCCCATGCGCATTTCGACCATTTCGGCGCCGTGCCCTACCTGAAAAGGAGGTTCCCGAAGATCAAAGTGCTGGGGACGGAAGCTGCCGTCAGGATACTTTCAAAGGAGAAGGTCATCAATTACTCGGAGATGGTCAACAAGTTGATGATCGACGCCTATAAGCTGCAGGAAGAGTACCAGAGGATGAACCTCAAGATCGACGCCGTCACAATTGACCGGGTTGTAAATGATTCCACCGTCATCGACCTTGGAAATGGCCTTGAAGCCAGGTTCATCGAGACCCCGGGGCATTCGCCCACCGACGTCACGGTGTACGTACCGGGGCTGAAGGCGCTTTTCCCCAGCGATGCTGTGCCCTGCCCGCTGGGCGGCGTAGATAAGCTGGCGCGTCCCTCGCCGCAGTTCGATTTCACACTGTATAAACAATCCATCGACAGGCTGCTGCCCCTGGACGTAGAGATATGCTGCTTCGACCACTATGCCGCCGTGACCGGGGCCGATGCCAGGCAGGTGCTGGTGAACGCGGTCAAGCTGTGCAGGGAATACCAGGACCATATCGTGGAACAATATCGATTGACCGGCGACCTGGAGCAGGTGGCGGGAATGGCTGCGCGGGAGGCGCTTGAGTGGGAGGGCTTTGAATTCCTCACTCAGGAGCTTATGCTGCCGATATCCAGGGCTGAGGTGCGCAACGTGTTGAAATCGGCAGGTTTGCTGACTGGTTAAGCATCCGGTTCACAGGTTGCCTGAGACAGAGCGGCAATGTTATAATTTTGGAACTCTGGGGATTAGTCTA
>CAYVBI010000285.1:0-2403 GCA_964448985.1 uncultured Dehalococcoidales bacterium | reverse complement strand
GTCTTTGAACGCGTGCTTCGAGAACTGGGCCGATCGCAGATAAGCTGAACCTGTTGCTCCCGCATTGGCGGACTGAATAATCATCGCTATGGAGGAATATATGAACCAACCCGACGCCGTTCTTACCGATGCGGAGAAGCACATCTACCTGAACTTCATCGAGTGGCAGAAGAAAAGCTGGTACGGCATCCCGGGCGGGGAGAAGCTGCTGGCTGTCATAGCCGCAAAATATACGCCCGCCGAGGCTGAATTTCTCACCGGCATACCTTTCTCCCCTAAAAACCTTGATGTGCTGTCTGAACTTAAGGGTATGCAGCGCGCGACACTGGGCGCCAGGCTGGACGAATTGACGCGCAAGGGATTTCTTTATAAGTTCGAAAGGGACAGCGTTCCGCATTACATGCTCAATGATATATTCATGCTGATGCGCACCACTGGTTGGCCGGGCAGGACCGATGAGCCCAGCAGGCAGTTCGCAGTCATGTCCGACAACCATTTCCCGACCTTTATGCAGCCCTGGGAGACCGTCAAAGAAAAAGGCCTGCGGGTGCTACCCATAAACGCCGCCATTGAGGACAAGCAGGCTATACTGCCGTACGAAGAAGTAAAAAAGCATCTCGATTCCTACACATATTTCAGTGTAAGCTACTGCCCCTGCCGCGTGAAAAAGAGCCTGGTAACGGGCGTACCCGACAAGTATCCGCTTGAGGTCTGCCTGCATTTCGACCGCCTGGGCCGCTATGCTGTGGATAACGGTTTCGGCCGCCAGATCACGCGCGAGGAAACCGAGCGCATACTACAGGAATGCGCCGAGGCCGGCCTCATCCATGCCATGTCGAATCAGCAGGAAAGCCCCGATACCATCTGCAACTGCTGCAGTTGCTGCTGCATGTGGTTCGAGGCGGTCAAGCGCCTGAAGCATTCGGGCGGGCTGGTGCCTTCCAACTACCACATCCAGGTGGCACAGCAGACCTGCACCGGGTGCGGGTTGTGCGTTAAGCGCTGCCCCATGGAGGCATTGAAGCTCAAGGAGGCGCCGGAGGCTAAAGGACGCAAAGTCACAGTCAGGGAGAAGGACGGGCGTGTTCGCGAGCTTACCAACAAGACCGGCAGGGTATCCGAACTCAACATAGACCTGTGCATAGGATGCGGCGTCTGCGCCTACAAATGCCAGTCCAAGTCGCTGTCCCTGGTACATAATGAGGCAGACCACCACCCTCCCAGGACCATGCGCGACTGGGCTGTCGAGTTCATGACCACCCGCAAGGCGGCCTGAGCATACCCCGTACGGGTGAAAACGGACATTTGCCAATATTCAACGGTGCAATTATACTTTCCTGAACAAGATACTTCAGACCCGAGGAGAGATCAAAATGTTCAATTTCAAGCTATTTAAACTGCTGTGCCTTACCGGTCTGCTTGCACTGGCAGTATCGTCGTTATTTGCCTGCACAGGTCCGGCCGCCAGCTACAAGCCTTCCGGGCTTCCCGGGCTTATCGCTTTCACCTCCGACCGCGATCAAGCCATGCATATATATACAATTAGCCCCGACGGCATGGACATAAGGTCGACATCCAGTGAAAACCAGACTTTGGACGGGCTGCCCGGGTGGTCGCCGGATGGATCCAAAATAGTATTTACCTCCAACCGGTCCGGCAACTACGAGATATGGAACATGAATGCCGACGGCAGCGACCGCAGGAAGCTGACCAGCAGGCCTGCCTGGGATGGACTCCCCAGGTGGTCGCCGGACGGTATGAAAATCGTATTTGCAGGCGAAGTCCGCAATAACGAAGGTATTAAGATCCTCGAAATATTCATCATGAACTCAGACGGCAGCGACCTTCAGCAACTAACCGATAGCTCTACGTGGGAAACTCATGAAGAGCCGGCTCCCTCAGGAGGCGGTCATTCCCATCATCATAAGATAGCCTGGAACAGCGTGCCCACATGGTCGCCGGACGGCTCCAAAATCCTTTTCTCCTCCAACCGCGATGGCGATGGCCTAACTCCAACTCTGTACACCATGAACCCGGATGGCAGCGATCAGAAGAAGTTCGGCTTGCTTGTCGATGCGGACGGCTCCGATCCCGACTGGTCGCCGGTCACAAATAAAATCGTCTGGGTCAGGGGCACCGCCGCCAAAGGCGATATCTGGGTCATGGACGCATCATCCCCCTTCCCCATGCTGACAGCCAAAAAAATCAGGGAAACTATCGATGACAACCGCGCCCCGGTATGGTCGCCCGACGGAACTCAAATAGCCTTTGTCTCCGACGCCAACAGTAACATGGACATATATATAATGAACGCAGACGGCACCAACATCCGCCGCCTGACCTACGGCGAGTCCAACAACATCAGCCCGGCCTGGAGATAAACCATCTCAGACCGGCAACCGG
>CAYVBI010000284.1:0-2432 GCA_964448985.1 uncultured Dehalococcoidales bacterium | reverse complement strand
GTCCAAGCCCGCGCATGGCTATGATATTGCGCTGGATCTCGTTGGTGCCGCCGCCGACGCCGATGGACAGCGATGCAAGATAGCTCCTGTACATCTCCGCCGTTCCGATTGCCCTGGGGGAGCCGAAAGCAAGCTGTCCGTACTGGCCCAGCACCCTCATGCCGGCGTCCGATATCCTGCGCAGGAGTTCGCTGCCAAATACCATGGCCTGGGAAGACTCGTAGTTGGAGTGTCCGCCCTTACTGTAGATCCATGCTATGCGGTAGCAGAGCATGCGCGCCACCTCGATCTCGATGGCCATCTCCGCCAACAGGCTGCGCATGATGGGATCTTGCGATATCAGCTTTCCGTTTCTCTTATTGGCCGTGGCATATTTGACCATGTGGTCGAGCACCAGCTTGTTGGTTGCAGCGGTCTGCACGCCGGAGCGCTCGAAGTCCAACGCCATGGCAAGCTGGAACCAGCCATTGTTTTTCTGTCCCACAAGGCTGTCCTTGGGGATGCGCACATCATCGAAAAAGACTTCGTTAAAGGAATGGCAGCCGATAACATTGATCAACGGGCGTATAGTGATGCCCGGGCTCTTCATATCGATCACAAACATGCTCATATTGCGGTGCTTGGGCGCCTCGGGGTCGGTGACAGCCCCCAGCCAGCAATAGTCTGCATAGTGCGCATAGCTGCACCATATCTTCTGGCCGTTGATTATATAGTTATCGCCCTGCTCGGTAGCGCGCGTCTGCAGCGACGCCAGGTCGGAGCCCGCGTTGGGCTCGCTATACCCAAGACAGAATACTATGTCGCCTTTGGCTATACGGGGGATATAATCGTTCTTCTGTTCTTCGCTGCCGAAATGCTGCAGGGCCATGCCCACCCAGTTGACCGTGATCTCGGTCTCGATGCTGACCGGCGCGTCATGATAAACGAGCTCTTCGGCAAGTATAAGGCGCTTGATGTGGCCCAGCCCTGCGCCACCCAGCTCAACGGGATAAGCCGGAGCCAACCACCCCTTGGACCCGAGAATTTTCTGAAACTGGCGCGATATTTTCCACGACTCCTCCGTCTCCTGCCAGAGACCGGTGGGCAACTCCCGCCAGCGCTGCGGTATAGCGGTTTTCAACCAGCCCTTTACTTCACTGCGAAACGCTTCCTCTTCAGCACTGAACTTGAAGTCCATGGCGATATCCTCCTAATCTTCACATATCCGGCTTTACCATGCCCTCGCATCGGCCGGTACATCAACTTGCCGGGCTGCCCGACATTTTATCAGAAGGAATACCTGCAATCAATATTAACTAATTGATTAATCAATATATTTTGCCATACGCAATTTACGTTCAGAATATTTTGTGATATCTCGAGTGATAACTTGTTTACATGGTTTCATAATTGTTATAAAATAGGCGGAAATCGCCAGGGGGGAAGAAGGCCATGAAATATTTTGAGGACTTCAAGCTCGGGGAGAAAGAGGTCACCAGAGGCCGCACTATCACTGAAGCTGATGTTACCATGTTCGCTGCCCTGAGCGGCGATTGGTACCCCCTCCATGTCAACGAGGAAGTTGCCAAAAATACCATCTTCGGCGGGCGCATCGCCCACGGTTTTCTCGTGCTCTCCATAGCATCCGGGTTTGTCACTCCCTACGAGACTGCGCTCATAGCTTTTTACGGCATGGATAAGGTGCGGTTTACAGGCCCCACCAGGCTAGGCGATACCATTCACCTGGAAACAGAGGTCGCCGAAATCAAGGATAAAGGAGATTTCGGCGTGGTATCAAGTCAGTGGCACGTCAAGAACCAGCGCAACGAAGATGTGGCTATATGTTTGATCAAGGTGGCGGTGTCCAGGAAACCAAAGGGGTAAGGCGACCGCACTTAATTCAATAGAATCTAAATATTAAAGGAGGCATACAATAATGGCTGGCAGAGTTGGAATTGTGGCGGCATCCGCAACAAAGTTCGAAGCCGCCAAACCCTACGAACACCTGATGGACCTCGTTATAGAGGTCACGGACAAGGTCGTCGAGGCCGCGGGCATCAACCTCAAAAATGATGTCGAAGCCGTCATAAGCTGTTCCCAGGACTTTTGGGACGGCAGGACGATCTCATCAATGCCCATACCAGACGCCGTCTGCTCGCACCTCAAGGATGAGTCCAAGGTAGCGGGCGATGGCGCTTACGCGGTGCTCTACGGGGCCATGCACATCCTTTCGGGCGATAACAAGCTGGTCCTGGTGGTAAGCCACTGTGAGGAATCGATCACCGACGGCACCATGATAGAAAACTGGTCGATCGACCACGTCTACCATCGCTGGCTGGGCCTCGATTACACCATGGGGGCGGCCATGCAAGCCAGGCGATACATGGACAAATACAAGATCACGCCCGAGCAGTTCGCCAAGGTCGTGGTGAAAAACAAGGGCAACGCGCGCA
>CAYVBI010000283.1:0-2434 GCA_964448985.1 uncultured Dehalococcoidales bacterium | reverse complement strand
GGCCATTTACTGCCCCGAGTGCGACCGCGAGCTGGCCCTGCTCCAGTCGATCCAGGATAAAAACATACCGGGAGTCAAGATCATAGCCGTTTTCGTGGAGAGCAAGCTCGATGACATAGAGAAGACCATCGCCAAGTACAAGTCGGAGCGCGGTGAGCTCACTGTACCGGTTGTGGTCGATATGTATAAGACCACGGCCCATTTGTACGGCGTCGAGAAAGCGCCCTACACGGTATTCATCGATGGCGACATGATCATCCGCGACATCGAACCGGGCAATTTCAATATAGAACAGGTCGAGAGGACGCTGAACACTTTATAGCTCCATGCCCATAAATCTCTTGACAGCCGATACGTCCCGTTGTAGTGTAGATTCATAGGAAGATACCTTTTTGGACAGTCAGTTCAGATGTAAATGCGGCAAGGCGATGGCCTACTCCAACGAGCCGTGCAAGGACTGCGGCAGCCTCGGCCCGCACGCCTACGCCGGCCAGCCCGGCCCACCGGCCATAACCTCGCAGACCCCGCCACAGCAAAGGCGACCTGAGAATATCCCCGTTGACAGGGGTGCCAGGCAGCCTGCTGCGTCGGCCGGGCGTGAGGGCCCGGCCAATTTCGAGCCTATGGATACGGCGGATATCGCGCCCGAGAAGGGGCGCGGCCGCCGCGGAGATGATACTGAGAGGTTCCCCGTCGGCATCAGCCGCAGGGCTGAGATACTCAATCACATAGATGACATGGACAGGGAGGACAGGGAGGACAGGGAGGGCAGGAAGGAGCCGGCCAAGCGGCCCCGGAAAGAGAAGAAACGGACGGCCGACGCGGATTGGGATACGTATGAAAGGCCTGCCGGGGTCAGGAACTTTGAATCATTCCTCGATGAAGGGGAAGAGGAGGAGAAAACGCTCAAAAGCAAGCCGGGTGGTATTGCAGGCACAATTATCAGTATCACATTGATCGTAGCACTCGTTGTTGGCGCCCTTTATGCTTACAATAACCGCGATGAAATATCCAGTTGGCTGATGTCACCGACAACGCCCGAGACGGTTCCTGCTTCGGATCAGACTTCAGAACCTTCCGATTCCGGTCAGAATCCATTTTCAGGCTTGCTAGCAATATTCGGATGGGGAAAAACTCAGCCGGCAGCGGCGGAAAATAACAGCCAGCCTGCAGCAACCTCCAACCAGACCGTGCCGGCAGACACCGGCCTGAATCCGGTAACGCCTGCCACGCCCGCCGATACGACACCACCCGTTATATCCGAGATAATCATAAAGTCCATAACGGACCACGGCGCCGAGATCACCTGGAATACAGACGAGCTTTGCACACGCAGAATAAGCTACAGGACTGAGGTCGGCGAACCACACATCCTCAATGGGGCAGGCACACCCTCACGTTATCACCAGGCCGACCTCAGTGAGCTTGAAAGCGGGAAGACCTATTACATAACAATAATCTGCCGGGATGACGCCGGCAACGAGAGCAAGCAGGATCGGAACTTTCAGACCTTATTGTCGGCCGCCGACACCAGCGCCCCACAGCTTATCGGCCAGCCGTCCGCATCGGTCAGTGACACGACTGTCACCGTCTCCTGGAAAACAAACGAGAAGGCCAAATCACAGGTCAAATACAGCCTGGGCACGGCATACGAGTTTCCATCCAGCTTCACCTATGAGTACAGCAATAACCACAGCGTTTTCCTGAGCGGGCTTTCGCCCAACCAGGAATACCATTACCAGCTGATATCGAGGGACCCATCCGGCAACGTGATGACCTCCGGCGACTACAGTTTCAAGACCGAGCCTGAGACGGGGACTGCGCCCTACATGGGCAGCAATGCCCCCAATTTCACCCTGCAGAACCTGCAGGGTGAGACTGTCTCTCTCAGCCAGTTCCGCGGCAAAAAGGTCATCCTCAATTTCTGGGCCAGCTGGTGCACGCCCTGCAAGATTGAGCTGCCGCATTTCCAGACAGTGTGGGCCAAGTACAACCCGGGCGCCGACTTCGTCATCCTGACCGTGGCCGGTAGCCAGTCGGAGGAGGCTATTATCAGGTCCTTCATCGCCAACGGCAACTACACTTTTCCCGTTTGCCTCGATCCTGGCGAGGATGCTTTTAACAAGTATGAGCTTACCAGCATACCCAAGACCTACTTCATCGATAAAGACGGAATCATCCGCAGGATACAGCAGGGCATGTTCACCGGACCCGGCGAAATCGAGTTTATGCTCAGCTCATACTGATCAACAACCGCCCGCAAGCCTTGAGGTGCGGCAAGCGGCTTCATACCGGTGACTTTCACGTAAAGATAAACTTGACAGGGAGAATATCTTGTCTTACCGTTAATATAACATTGAATACAGATTGATATGGATAACAGTTAATGCCCAGCACGGTAATCTGCCAGAGGTGTCACGAGATCAATGAACCC
>CAYVBI010000282.1:0-2439 GCA_964448985.1 uncultured Dehalococcoidales bacterium | reverse complement strand
CCCCAGGGGATGTTCGCTGATCAGCGCACCGTTCTCAAGTATATCCTTTGCCAGCTTGAGGTTTTCCGGCGGGTAGACGATGTCCAGGCCACAGGCGAACACCGCGATGGTCCTGCCATTCGATTCCAGCGCCGCCCTGTGAGCAATCGTGTCAATGCCCCTGGCCAGTCCGCTGATTATAGTTATACCGTTCAGTGCGAGATTGCCTACGATATCCTCGGTGACCTGCCGTCCGTATGCCGTAGCCTTTCTCGTGCCTACCACAGCCACGCTGTCTGCATCCGCGGCATGCAGAGCGCCGCGAACGTACAGGACAGCGGGATAATCGTGCGTTTCCTTAAGCAACGCCGGGTAGTCCGGCGATTCAAAGGTGATTACTTTGATCCTGTACTTTTCGATGAGCGACAGGTCCTTATCGAGGTCTATACCCGGACGGCTGGCAACAAGGTTGTCTGCCGTGCCGGCGTCAAGGCCCGCTTTCAGCAGCTCCGTTTTCGGCGCGGACCAGGCATTTTTGAGCGATCCGAAATGCTTTTTAAGCAGCATCAGTCGCACTCTGCCGATGCCGGGCACCCTGGTGAATCCGATCCAGTATTTGATTTCGTTGTGTTCAGGCATATAAATCGAGGTATTTTAACACAAGCACCCGCAATGCAATAAAAGACAGTCGGGAAGAGATTGTTGACGGTTGACTTGATGAATGAGCAGGAATGTGGAGCGGCCGGTTAAACCGGCTCTTCGCCTTTGATCAACCTGTTGATCTCGGGGATGACGGCCTTTGCCGCTTTATAGCCAGCCTCTATGGCCTCCTGGCCGCGGTGGAACTCGTAGACCTCGATATTTCTGACGTCGGGCTCGATCATGATATCGGCCTTCAATATACTGGCGCGCACCATCTCGTATTCCATGAGGTAGAAGGACTGTATGAGCGTATTCATCATGCCGGGCGTCCTGGTTGATTTCTTGTTGCCCGTCAGTCCCAGGTGGATGCGTTCCCTGGGGTTGTTGAGCACGTTTACAGCTATGACAAAGGTTGCACCCATGGATTTAACCACGTCCGCCGGCACCGGGTTAAGCGTCCCTCCGTCCACCAGGTAGCGGCCGTCGTAGTTCACCGGCACGAATATAACGGGAATGGAGATGCTGGCGCGCACCGCCTTCATAAGCGATCCTCTGGTGATGACCACCTGTTTGGCCGAGTGAATATCGGCGGCGACGGCGGCGTATGGGATCTTGCAATCGCTGATGTCGCGGTCTCCGATGATGGGCTTGAGAAATTTTTCCACCCTGTTGCCGCTTAAGAAGCCCACACGGATAAGGGTGAACTTTGGGTCCATCAGATGCGTAAATTTGCGCAGGTTGGTAGTGAGCGCTAGCTCCTCAACGTCCTCTATCTGCCCGTCTGCGGCATAACAGGCGCCGACCAGTGCGCCCATGCTGGTTCCGGCGATCATATCGATGGGTATATCGGCGTCGCGCAGGGCCTTGATAACGCCGATATGCGCCAGGCCCAGTGCCGCGCCGCTTCCCAGTGCCAGGCCTATCTTCACATCAGGTTCCATTTTTCTCCGCAATTACCAGCATCTCGAAATCATTTTTAGAGAGACTGTCGTTTCTGGAAAAGGCTCCCAGCTTCGCGCCATAAATATCGATCTTTTTAAATCCCAGCGATTTTAATTGCCACGTAATTTCCGGTGGTACATAATATCTTTCGTTGCATTTCAATTCCCTCTTGTTCCCCAAGTCGTCTTCCACAGTCGTAGTATTGAAGTCTCGAAAAGTCATCAGATCAAAGTTATTCTTTCGGTAGGTTGCATTCCCTTCTTCGGTTGTTGACGCGCAGAATTCCTCAACGGAATTAAATAGCGGAAATAGTCCGTTTAAGGTAGTAAAAATCAATTTCCCGTTACCCTTTAATGATCTGGCAACGCCGCGAAGGATCTCATAGTTCATTTCATCCGTTTCCATTAGCGGGAAGGCGCCTTCACAGAGCATTATGGCTAAATCGTACTCATTGACAAATGGCAGTTGCCTTGCATCGTGTTTCTGAAAATCGATCTGCAGGTTTTGCGCCCTGGCTTTTTCCCTTGCCCTTTCAAGCTGGGATTCCGACAGGTCAATTCCGGTAACCCGGTAGCCTCTCTTGCTTAATTCGATCGCATGTCTGCCGGTTCCGCATCCGACGTCAACGATTTTAAGCGACCTGTTGTAATTGATCTCCTTTTCGATGAAATCACATTCACCAATTGTGCCCTGTGTAAAACATTCGTTGTCATACTTGACGCCATAGTTTTCAAATAAAGTTTCATACCATTGTTTCATTTTGGGTTTCTCCCTGTGATCATATGTGTTCAGCCAATCTGTCCACTGCCACTGTTGCATTGAGTGGCGGAGAGGATGGGATTCGAACCCATGGTAGCGGTGAAGCTACACGCGCTT